>NZ_JAELTZ010000110.1:0-2563 GCF_016429115.1 Aquitalea sp. ASV15
AGTGATTAAGGGCTTGTATGCGGTATCGCCAGAGGCGGAGGACAGTGAGCAACTGCTGGCCAAGGTCAGCCGCGTGCTGGACAACGGCGTGGCCATCCTGCAATACCGCAACAAGAGCGCCAATACCGTGCGCCGCCTGCGCCAGGCCAGCCTGCTGGCCAGCCTGTGCAAAAGCCGCCGGGTGCTGTTCCTGATCAACGACGATGTCACCCTGGCCCGCGCCGTGGAAGCCGATGGCGTGCATCTGGGCAAGACCGACGGCTCGGTGGCCGATGCCCGCGCCATCCTGGGAAAAAACGCCATCATCGGTGTGTCCTGCTATAACGACATCGCGCTGGCCGAGCAGGCTGCGCGTGATGGTGCCAGCTATATCGCCTTTGGGGCTGTCTACCCCTCGCGCACCAAGCCCAATGCGGTGGCAGCGCCGCTGTCGCTGTTTGCCGAGGCGAAAAGGCTGGGCCTGCCTTCGGTCGCCATTGGCGGCATCACCCCGGACAATGCCGCCGAGGTGGTGGCGGCCGGCGCCAGCGCCATCGCCGTCATCGGTGGCCTGTTCGATGCTCCCGATCCCGCCGCCGCTGCCCGGCAGATGGCGGCGCTGTTCGACTAGCACCCCGCGATTTCCCCAACCTTGCAGACTACGCCGGCGCGTCCGGCAGCCAGGAGTGAGCATGACAGCCTTTCACTTTGCGCCGGCCTGTGCCGCTGATTTTGACGAATTGCTGGCGCTGCGCCTGCGCGCCTTGCGGGTCAGTCTGGAGGCACTGGGGCGCTACGACCCGGTGCGGGCACGCCAGCGCTTTACCGAGCAATTCCAGCCGGCATACTGTCGCCACATCGTGGTGGAAGGACGCCGCGTGGGCTGTGTTTCGCTCAAGCCGGCCGAGGACGGCCTGCTGATCGACCAGTTCTACCTGCAACCGGCCTGGCATGGCCGGGGGCTGGGCAGCCAGGTATTGCAAGCCTTGCTGGCCGAGGCCGACGAGCGGGGCCTGCCGGTACAGGTGGAAGTGCTCAAGGGCAGCCGCGCCAATGGCTTTTACCAGCGGCAGGGCTTTGTGCTGCAGTCCGATGGTCCTTATGACAATTACTATCGCCGTGCTGCCTGTGTAGCGGCCTGAACGGCCTGAACGGTCTGGCTGGTGTGGCTGCCTGGCCGCACCAGCCAGCTTTCCCGGCGCGACGCCGGGAGAATCATTTCACATCCCCGCCCAGCGCCTTGAACAGCGCCACCAGGTTTTCTGCCTGTGCCTGCTGCGATGCCAGCCATTGTTCCTTTACCAGCGCCAGTTGCTGGCTTTGTGCCAGCACTTCAGTCTGTGCCGCTTCCCCCACCCGCAGGCGCTGCCGTGCGATGTCCAGCTGGCGGCCGGCCAGTTGCAGGCTGCTGTGCAAGGCTTGCTGGCGCTGCTCCTCCTGCTGGTAACGCAACAGGGCGGTTTCGGTATCGGCCAGCGCAGCCAGCACTTTTTGCCGATAGGCCGCCAGCGCGGCATCGCGGGCTGCTTCACGGCCGCTGACCTGGTTTTTCAGCCGGCCTCCATTCAGCAGGGGCAGGCTCAGTTGCGGGCCGACATTCCAGAAACGGCTGGCCGCCGCGGTCAGCTTGCCTTCGTGGATGGAATCCCAGCCGCCACTGCCCACCAGCACCAGCCGCGGGTATTGCTCGGCCACCGCCACACCGATATCGGCGGTGGCGGCCGCCAGCTCGCGCTCGGCCTGGCGGATGTCGGCACGGCGGCGCAGCAAATCTGCCGGCAGCCCGATAGGCGGCTGTGCCAGCGTGGCCGGTATCGGCCGCTCGCCGGCCAGCCGCGCTGCCACCTCCGCCAGTGGCTGATCCAGCAATACGCTCAAGGCGGTCAGCGCCGCGCCCTGTGCCGTCTGCAAGGGGGGCAGCGTGGCTTGCAGGCTGGCCACGCTGGCGGCCGCCTGGTTCAGTTCGCTGTCCGACACTTCGCCACTCTGCCGCAACAAGCGTGTCAGGCGCAGGGTTTCCGCTGCGGCGGCCAGCTGGGTTTGGGCATTGCGCTGGCGTGCCACCCAGCCGCGATAGTCGATCACATTGCGTGCCACCTCGGCCGCCACCCGCAGCGCGATATCCGCCTGCTGTTGCTGCAGGCTGTCCAGCCTGGCGCTGGCCGCCTCGCGGCTGCGCGCGGTATGGCCGAACAGGTCGATTTCCCAGCTGGCATCCAGCCCCAGCCGGTAGTCGTTGAAAGCGGTTTTGGGATTGGCCAGCGGGATATTGGCAAAGTTTTCGCTGTTGCGGCTGAACTGGTCACGGCCGCTACGCGCGCCGGCACTCAGTTGCGGCCACAAGGCGCTGTCCACCTGGCCCAGGCTGGCGCGGGCCTGACGCACCCTTGCCTCGGCCTGCGCCAGATCCAGATTGGCCTGCAATGCCTGCTCCACCAGCTGGCTGAGGGCGGCATCGTCAAATACCGTCCACCACTGCGGCTGCACCGTCTGGCTGGCCGTACTGGCTGGCTGGAAATGGTAGTGCGCGGGCAGGCTGCTGGCCGGTGGCTGGTAATCCGGCCCCACCGCGCAGGCGCCTAGC
>NZ_JAELTZ010000111.1:0-2333 GCF_016429115.1 Aquitalea sp. ASV15
GGTTTACCGGAAGGGAGGTGAAGGGAAGGTTGCCGGCGCGGGCCGGCAACCATGCCGGGGCGGATTACTTGGCCAGCATGCCGCCCATTTTTTCACAGCTGCCCTTGGCAACGTATTTCCAGTCGCCCGGATCCTTGTCCTTGGTGGCCTGGCCGGCGCAGGAGTGGGTGCCGGTGGCGGAAGCGCAGTCGTTCTTGCCAGCCTGGGCGATGCCGAAGCATTTTTCCTTGTCGGCAGCGGCGGCCGGGGTGGCGCTCAGGGCGCCCATGGCGACAACGGTACCGAGGGCGGTGGCAAGCAGGGCTTTGGATACATTCATGGTGATTCTCCTTTGAGGCAGGTTCAAGCGGGTTTTATGGTGAGCCATTTGCGCCGGATCGGGCAGCCTGGCGGGCTACCCGGCGTACGTCATGTTAAAGATAGACTGTTTATTGTTTCATTGGTGCCATGGTATTGCCACCCATCTGTTGGCAGCTGCCCTTGGCTACCAGCTTCCAGTCGCCCGGGTCCTTGTCCATGGTGGCCTGGCCTTTACAGCCATGCACGCCGGTGGCGGAGGCGCAGTCGTTCATACCGGCCATGGCCACGCCATAGCATTTTTCCTGTTCGGCGGCCTGGGCCGGTGCGGCGGCCAGGGCGGCCAGGGTAACGACAGCACCGAGGGCGGAAGCAAGCAAGGTCTTGGAAGCGTTCATGTCAATCTCCTGTCGGGGGGTAGCGGCAAGTGCCGGGTTTCAGGAGTCAGTCGCGCGGGCCGGGGCTTTCTTACACGGTGGCGGAAAATTTTTTGAAATTATTTGCATTTCGCTGCGCTTGGCTGCTGTTGCAAAAATTTCAACGATGTTTTCCGCAAGCCTGCTGCGTGACCGTCTCTGCAGCATAAGTCGGCCTTACTGTCGGCTTCTTACAATGACAGGCAAAAAAAATCGGGCGACCAGGCGCCCGACGGTTTAACGGATGTTGACCACCTTGTGCGTCTGCACCGACAGCCGCCAGCGCGGGTGGGCCATGCAGTAGGCAATGGCGGCGCGGGTATTGGCGGCCAGCTCCGGTCCGTCCATCGGCTGCAGGTAGAAAGTGTCGAACTGCAAGTGGGCGACGGTTTCCGGCAGCTGGGTGGCTTGCGGGTAGACCAGCTTCAGCTCGTTGCCGCTGGTTTGCAGCAAGGGTGCGCCGGCCTTGGGGCTGACGCAGATCCAGTCAATACCTGCCGGGGCGGCGATGGTGCCATTGGTTTCCACGGCGATTTCAAAGCCCTCGGCATGCAGGGCAGCGATCAGCTCGGCGTCCAGCTGCAATAGCGGCTCACCACCGGTGCATACCACATAGGGCGTGCCGCCGCTGCCGGCTGGCCATTCACTGGCAATGCGCGCAGCCAGTTCGGCGGCGCTGGCGAATTTGCCGCCGTCCGGTCCGGTGCCGACAAAGTCGGTATCACAGAACTGGCAGACTGCCTTGCTGCGGTCTTCCTCGCGGCCCGACCACAGATTACAGCCGGCAAAGCGGCAAAATACGGCGGCGCGGCCTGCCTGGCGGCCTTCGCCCTGCAGGGTGTAGAAGATTTCCTTTACCGTGTACATGCTCATTCCCCCTGCAACAGCGGCCAGCGCATGTCGTCATGGAACAACAGGGAAACGCCGCTGTGCTCGTCGTCCATCAGGTCGATACGGGCCAGCTCCGGCACCAGTGGTGACAGGTGGGCATGAATCCACTCGGCCACCGACTGGCTGTGGCCGTCGCGCACGCCGGCCAGCTTGTCCAGCGGATTGTGGTCCAGCTGGCGGTACAGCGGTTTGAAGCGGTCCTTGACGTCGCCAAAGTCCAGCAGCCAGCCCATGGTGCGGTCCAGGCTGCCGGTGAGCATCAGCCGCACCAGATAGCTGTGGCCGCTGTAGTTGCCATGGCTGTCGAAAGGCACGGCGCTTTCAAAGCGCTGTTCCTTCCAGATGCGGAAGCGCTTGCCGTCGAACTGGCTGCCGGCGGTATGGGTTTCGCGTACTTCCACCCAGGCCAGGCCGGGCAGGCCGGCGGCTTGCAGCTGGGCATGCAGCCAGGCGGCAATCACCTCGCTGGTGGGATTTTCCAACCCCGGAATGTCGTTCAGATAGCGTTGGTGCAGCCGCAAAAACAACGGCGCCCAGGCGGCTTCCAGCTGGCGCTGGCTGCAGTACTGGGCATTGGCAACAATGCGTACGCCAAAGCCGTGGCCGTGCAGGCGGCCGCATTTGTGGCCGGCCGGCACATTGGGCAGATGGTGGGCGGCTTCGAAACGGGCGGCGATCCAATAGAGGGCGGTACCGTTTTCCAGCATCACCCCGCGTTCGGGGGTGCTT
>NZ_JAELTZ010000112.1:0-2112 GCF_016429115.1 Aquitalea sp. ASV15
TTGCTATGAGATTGAACTGAAGAGTTTGATCCTGGCTCAGATTGAACGCTGGCGGCATGCTTTACACATGCAAGTCGAACGGTAACAGGGAGCTTGCTCCGCTGACGAGTGGCGAACGGGTGAGTAATGCGTCGGAACGTGCCGAGTAGTGGGGGATAACTATCCGAAAGGATAGCTAATACCGCATACGCTTTGAGAAGGAAAGCAGGGGATCGCAAGACCTTGCGCTATTCGAGCGGCCGACGTCTGATTAGCTAGTTGGTGAGGTAAGAGCTCACCAAGGCGACGATCAGTAGCGGGTCTGAGAGGATGATCCGCCACACTGGGACTGAGACACGG
This sequence comes from Aquitalea sp. ASV15, assembly GCF_016429115.1. Taxonomy (NCBI): domain Bacteria; kingdom Pseudomonadati; phylum Pseudomonadota; class Betaproteobacteria; order Neisseriales; family Chromobacteriaceae; genus Aquitalea; species Aquitalea sp. ASV15. The sequence continues at coordinate 340 of NZ_JAELTZ010000112.1, forward strand.
CCCAGACTCCTACGGGAGGCAGCAGTGGGGAATTTTGGACAATGGGCGCAAGCCTGATCCAGCCATGCCGCGTGTCTGAAGAAGGCCTTCGGGTTGTAAAGGACTTTTGTCAGGGAGGAAATCCCTAGCGCTAATATCGCTGGGGGATGACAGTACCTGAAGAATAAGCACCGGCTAACTACGTGCCAGCAGCCGCGGTAATACGTAGGGTGCAAGCGTTAATCGGAATTACTGGGCGTAAAGCGTGCGCAGGCGGTTGTGTAAGTCTGATGTGAAAGCCCCGGGCTTAACCTGGGAACTGCATTGGAGACTGCACGGCTAGAGTGCGTCAGAGGGGGGTAGAATTCCGCGTGTAGCAGTGAAATGCGTAGAGATGCGGAGGAATACCGATGGCGAAGGCAGCCCCCTGGGATGACACTGACGCTCATGCACGAAAGCGTGGGGAGCAAACAGGATTAGATACCCTGGTAGTCCACGCCCTAAACGATGTCAACTAGCTGTTGGGGGTTTGAATCCTTGGTAGCGTAGCTAACGCGAGAAGTTGACCGCCTGGGGAGTACGGCCGCAAGGTTAAAACTCAAAGGAATTGACGGGGACCCGCACAAGCGGTGGATGATGTGGATTAATTCGATGCAACGCGAAAAACCTTACCTGGTCTTGACATGTACGGAACTTGCCAGAGATGGCTTGGTGCCCGAAAGGGAGCCGTAACACAGGTGCTGCATGGCTGTCGTCAGCTCGTGTCGTGAGATGTTGGGTTAAGTCCCGCAACGAGCGCAACCCTTGCCATTAGTTGCTACCATTCAGTTGAGCACTCTAATGGGACTGCCGGTGACAAACCGGAGGAAGGTGGGGATGACGTCAAGTCCTCATGGCCCTTATGACCAGGGCTTCACACGTCATACAATGGTCGGTACAGAGGGTCGCGAAGCCGCGAGGTGGAGCCAATCTCATAAAACCGATCGTAGTCCGGATCGCACTCTGCAACTCGAGTGCGTGAAGTCGGAATCGCTAGTAATCGCGGATCAGCATGCCGCGGTGAATACGTTCCCGGGTCTTGTACACACCGCCCGTCACACCATGGGAGTGAGTTTCACCAGAAGTGGGTAGGCTAACCGTAAGGAGGCCGCTTACCACGGTGGGATTCATGACTGGGGTGAAGTCGTAACAAGGTAGCCGTAGGGGAACCTGCGGCTGGATCACCTCCTTTCTAGAGAAGGCGATCGTCAAGTACTCACAGCCTATCGGTTATTCATGATTTAAGGGTAGTAACTGGGTTTGTAGCTCAGCTGGTTAGAGCACTGTGTTGATAACGCAGGGGTCGTAGGTTCGAGTCCTACCAGACCCACCAGTTTGGGGGATTAGCTCAGTTGGGAGAGCACCTGCTTTGCAAGCAGGGGGTCGTCGGTTCGATCCCGTCATCCTCCACCATTCTTACAGTGCAAACAAAAGCGCACACAACCTGTTTGGGTTGCGTGAATTTCTGTTTGCGTTGTTTTTACAATGCCCGATCTTTAACAAACTGAAGAAGCCGAATTAATTAGACGGCGAAATGAAATACGCGGAGTTAACTCTTCACGTAGGACAAATCGCCATCTTGGGAATTTGATTGTATCTAATGTCATGTCGCCATATCAAAAGGGGCGGTGTGACATGTCGCACAAACACATTCTGTCGGATTGGTAATCTAGGTTACTGAAATGATAGGGTCAAGCGACTAAGTGCATCTGGTGGATGCCTTGGCGATCACAGGCGATGAAGGACGTGTAAGCC
>NZ_JAELTZ010000113.1:0-1899 GCF_016429115.1 Aquitalea sp. ASV15
GCGCTGGCCGGCAGCGTCTTGGCGGTACGTTTGTCTTGCAGGCGATGTGCATCCACCACCAGCGGCAGGCTGTCGCTGGACAGCATCAGCCGGTCCAGCTTGACGGTCAGGCCGACGGTGTCAAGATAGGGCAGGGCCTTGAGCTTTTCCAGATCGGTGGCCACGGCTTTTTTCACCGCGATCAGCTGCGGCTGGTCGAATTTGGACAGGCGGGCATCCACCATCTGCAGTGCGGAGATGGCGGCGGGAACATTGCCGGCCAGTTGCAGCTGCTGGCTGGCAATGGCCAGGGTGTGTTCCACCTCGGACAGCAGCCAGTCGGAGCGGGTCTTGGTCAGCTCCTGGTACATGCCGTTCAGCGTGGCGTACTGGCCGGCGGATTCGTTGACGCGGGTTTCCAGTACCGCCAGCTTGGCGTCGGTGGCGCGGGCGGCGGTCAGTGCCTGCTCGGTCATGCCGCGCAATTCCTTGGAGGCGCCATTGCCTTCAGCCAGCCGGCCTGCCAGTTCCTGGCGGGAGGCAGTCAGTTCCTGCTGGGTGCTGTACAGCTGCCAGCCGGACAGGCCAAGGGCAGCCAGCGCTACCAGCAAGGCCAGGTTCAGCTGTTTTTTGCGGGACGGACGGGGGGTGTCGACAGTCTGGGTTTCGCTCATGGGTGACGGGAGAACCATTCTCTGAGGCCGGCGACGAGCGCATCGTCATCGGCCCGGGTTGTCACGATGCGTGTCGCGCCCAGAGCCTGCAATCGTTCGGCAATGCGCGGGTGCGGCACACAATACAAAAGGCATTGTAACGTCCCGGCTCTTGCCGGACCAGCCAGTCTGAACAATTGCTCGGCCATTTCACTGGAAGTGATCACCATGGCGTCTGGCGGGCCTTCGTCCAGCAGGCGCCAGTCCGGCCGGCCATCCACCCGCTGGTAGATCTCGGCCAGGCTCACCTGCGCGCCACGGGCGCACAGGGTGTCAGCCAGCAGGGCACGGCCACCCTGGCCGCGCACGATCAGCCAGTGCTGGCCGGCGACATCGGCCAGCTGGGGCAGGGCCAGCAGGGCTTCGCTGTCGCTGCCTGCCGTGGGAAACAGGATGTCCTGGCCGCTGAGCCTGGCCAGGCGGCCGGCGCTGGCCTGACCGACACAGGCCAGCCTGGCCTTGAGCGGCTGTTGCTGTAGTGCTGGCCAGGCAATGTCGATGGCGCTGGGGCTGACAAAGAACAGCCAGTCGGCTTGTGCAGCTTGTTGTGGCAGGCGGGCCAGCGCAGCAGCAAGAGGCTGGATGTCCATTACCGGAAAGGCTTGTCCCTGCCAGCCGGCATCGGCCAGCAGAGTCAGCAAACGGCCGCTTTGCGCGGCCGGTCTGGCCACCAGGATGCGGCGGCCGGCTGCTGTCATTGCTGGTCTTTCAGTACGGCGTCGATCAATGGCTTGGCGCCATCATCCAGCAGGCGTTTGGCCACGGCGCGGCCCAGCGAGTCGGCATACTGGCGCGGCGCACTGGCAGCGGCGGTCAGCATCACCGAGCCATCCGGATGCGCCACAAAGCCGCCCAGGCTGATCACGTCGTCGCTGAGGGTGGCAAAGGCGCCCAGCGGTACCTGGCAGCTGCCGCCCAGTTCGCGTGCCAGCGCACGTTCGGCGCTGACGCAGGCGTGGGTGTCGGGATGGTTCAAGGGTTGCAGCAGGGCCAGCATGTCGGCGCGGTCGGCGCGGATCTCGATGCCCAGCGCGCCTTGCCCTGCCGCCGGCAGGCTTTCCGACGGGGCGAGTTCTGACCGGATACGGTCGTGCAGCTCCAGGCGCTTGAGGCCGGCAGCGGCCAGAATGATGGCGTCGTACTCGCCGTCATCCAGCTTGCGCAGACGGGTTTGCACATTGCCGCGCAAGGGCTTGATCACCAGTTG
>NZ_JAELTZ010000114.1:0-1660 GCF_016429115.1 Aquitalea sp. ASV15
GAGCCGGAACTGTCCACCGCCATGGGCGAAGACCGCGTGGCCCAGCATGAGGCCACCGGTGCGGAATATATCGTCGGCGCCGACCCCTCCTGTCTGATGCACATGGGCGGCATCATCCGCCATCAGGGCAAGACCATCCGCCCGCTGCACATTGTGGAAATCCTCACCGGTCGCGGAGCAGGCGCATGAAAGACGACAGCGTAAAACACCCGCAAGCCGCGGCTGAATTCCTCAAGGACCGCGCCCAGGCCAAATGGCACGACAGCGCCATCTGGTGGGTGCGGCAAAAGCGCGATGCCCAGGCCAAACAATTGCCGGAATGGGAAGAACTGCGCCGGCTGGCGCGCGAGATCAAGGCCCACACCCTGTCGCAGCTGGACGACTATCTGGCGCAGTTTGAAGCCAATGCCCAGAACAACGGCGTCACCGTGCACTGGGCGGCCGATGCCGACGAGCATAACCGCATCGTGCACGGCATTCTGGCGGCACGGCAGGTGAAGAAGCTGGTCAAGTCCAAATCCATGCTCACCGAAGAATGCGGGCTGAATCCCTATCTGGAACAGCGTGGCATCGAGGTGGTGGACACCGACCTGGGCGAACGCATCGTGCAATTGCGCCACGAAGCCCCCAGCCACATCGTGATGCCGGCCATCCACCTGAAAAAAGAGCAGATTTCCGAGCTTTTCCATAAAGAACTGGGCACTGAGGCCGGCAATAACGACCCCACCTACCTCACCCACGCGGCGCGGGCCAATTTGCGCGAGCATTTCCTGACTGCCGATGCCGGCCTGACCGGGGTGAACTTTGCCATTGCCGAAACCGGTGGCGTGGTGGTGTGCACCAATGAAGGCAATGCCGACCTCGGCACCAGCCTGCCCCCGATTCACATTGCCAGCATGGGCCTGGAAAAAATCATCCCCAGGCTGGAACACCTGGGGGTGTTCACCCGGCTGCTGGCGCGCTCGGCCATCGGTTCACCGGTGACGACCTATACCTCGCATTTCCATCAGGCCAGGCCCGGTGGCGAGATGCACATTGTCATCGTCGACAATGGCCGCAGCGACATTCTGGGCAATGAAGACTTCTACCAGAGCCTGCGCTGCATCCGCTGCGGTGCCTGCATGAATACCTGCCCGGTCTACCGGCGCAGCAGCGGCTTCAGCTACAGCTACATCATTCCCGGCCCCATCGGCTCCACCCTGGGCCCCAGCCGCGACATGAAAAAACACGGCAGCATGGCCTTTGCCTGCAGCACCTGCGGCTCCTGCTCCAATGTCTGCCCGGTCAAGATCAATCTGCACGAACAGCTGGTACTGCACCGCAAGAAGGCGTTTGAGCAGAACCTGCTGCCCGCCGGCAAGAAAATGGGCCTGCTGGCCATGCGCTTCCTCACCCAGCACCCGGCGCTGTTCGATCTGGGCGGCAAGGTGATGCGCAAGGTCGTACGCATCATTCCGGAAAGCCTCACCCGCCATAGCGCGTGGAGCCGTGCTGGCCGTGATCTGCCAACAATGCCAGCCCAGAGCTTCAAGGAGCTGTACCAGCAGCGCCGCCAGGACAAGAAGGACAAGGAGGGCCAACAATGAGCGCCCGTGACACCATACTGGCCCGTATCCGCCAGAACCGCCCGGCCGCCACGGCATTGCCGGACATCCATGCC
>NZ_JAELTZ010000115.1:0-1543 GCF_016429115.1 Aquitalea sp. ASV15
TGGCCAGCCAGGGCGAGGGCAGATTGCTGGTGTCGATCTGTTCCGGCTCGTTGCGCAAGTCGGTGCCATAGCCTTCGCCCTTGGCCATCAGGCTGCGGCGGCGCCATTCCAGATAAGTGAGGCCGACGATGGTGATGAACAGCGCGCCCACCACACCCAGCGCCGGCGCGGCCCAGGCCGTGGTCTTGAAGAAGGTCGTGGGGATGATGTTCTGGATCTGCGGGGTACCCGGTAGCGCATCCATGGTGAAGGAAAAGGCGCCCAGCGCCACGGTGCCGGGAATCAGCCGCTTGGGAATATTGCTCTGGCGGAACATCTCGGCGGCAAAGGGATAGACGGCGAACACCACCACAAACAGCGAAACCCCGCCATAAGTCAGCAGCGCGCACACGGCGACGATGACGGCGATGGCGCGTTTCTCGCCGATAAAGCGGATGACGGCGGCGACAATGGATTTGGAAAAGCCGGACAGCTCCACCAGCTTGCCAAACACCGAACCGAGCAGGAATACCGGAAAGTACAGTTTGACGAAGCCCACCATCTTGTCCATGAACAGCCCGCTGAAGGCAGGCGCCACGGCCGAGGGGTCGGTCAGCAGCACGGCACCCAGTGCCGCCAGCGGGGCCATCAGGATGACGCTATAGCCGCGGTAGGCGGCCAGCATCAGGAAGAACAGTGCCAGCAAAACCACGATAAAACTCATGGTGCATCTCCTCTATTGTTGTGCGGCCCACTGCGGGGCCCTTGTGTGGACCTGACGCATGGCCAGGTCCCTGAACGGGATAACAGCAGGAAGCGTGCCTGAATTGATGACTGAATAAAATCAATCACTTGCTGTGATTTGTGCTGGCGGTGAGGGCTTGCTGTCTCTGTTTGGAGACGCTATGGCGCTGGCGGCCCCTATCCGGGCCGCTGTTGGCGGGGTGTGCGCTGGCTGTCTCGTCCGGTGGACGCCGTCTCTGTTTGGAGACGAGGCCGGACGGCCGCTCAGGGGGTGGTGCGGATGCCCAGCGCCGCCAGCTTCTTGTACAGGGTGGCGCGGCCCATGCCCAGCTGGCGGGCGGCTGTCGGCACATGGCCGGCGGCGCTGGCCAGTGCCTGCCGCAGCAATTGCGCCTCGAAACGCGCCATGTGCTGCTGATAGTCGCCGCCATCCTGCTGCCCGGCAGGCAAGGGGCCGAGCAGGCTGCTGATGTCGGCTTCGTCCAGCATGCCGCCCTGGCTGAGCATGCTGGCCCGCTCCAGAATATTGCGCAGCTCGCGCACATTGCCCGGCCAGTGGTAGGCGGCCAGCCGCTGCAGGGCCGCCGCGGTCAGCTGGCAGCGCCCCATGTGGCCGCGCTGTGCCAGTTGCAGCAGCAGCGATTCGCACAGCACGGGCAAATCCTGCAGATGGGCGCGCAAGGGCGGCAGCTGGATGGTCAGCACATTCAGCCGGTAGTAGAGATCGGCGCGGAAGCTGCCGGCGCTGACTTTTTCTTCCAGCCGGGCCGAGGTGGCGGCAATGATGCGGATATCCGCGCGCAGCACGCGGTTGGAGCCC
>NZ_JAELTZ010000116.1:0-1316 GCF_016429115.1 Aquitalea sp. ASV15
AGCTGCTGTGGTTGCCCTTCTTCGGCTGGGGCCTGGCCTTGATGAACCCCATTGCCATCAACCGTTCCGACCGTTCCCGCGCCAATGACCGCATGCTGCAACAAGGGCTGGAGCGCAAGAAACACGGCTTCTGGATTACCGTGTTTCCCGAAGGCACCCGCACCAAGCCGGGTGTGGCCGGCAAATACAAGCATGGTGCGGCACGCATGGCACGCCAGCTGGACATGCCGCTGGTGCCGGTGGCGCACAATGCCGGCGAATTCTGGCCACGCAATGCCTTTTTGAAATATCCGGGCGAGATCACCGTGGTGATCGGCCCGGCCATCCGCCCGCAAGACGGTGTTGGCCCCGAGGCCATGACCCAGCAGGCACAGCAGTGGATCGAGGCGCGCCAGCGCGAGATTGGCGGCGTCGGTCCCTTTGCCCATCCCGATGACAAGCGCCGCCGCCTGGACCATCCTGCCGCTGCCTGAGGGCGCGGTGGATGTGCACCTGATACGACGGGTGCGCAAAAGCATCGGCATCCGCATTGCCGATGGCCGGGTGGAGCTGATTGCCCATCCACGCATCAGCCAGGCTCGTCTGCGCGAGGTCTTGCTGGCGCGGCAGGACTGGATTGCCCGCCATGTGGTGATGCAGCGGGAACAAAAACAGCAACTGGCTGATCTGACAAGCTTGTCCTATCTGGGACGTCAACTGTCCATCCAGCTGCAGGGCGGCCAGCGCCGCACGGCGCGGCTGGACGGCGAAGTGCTGCAGGTGTGCGGTATTGCCCCCGGCGACACGGTTGGCCTGCAGACCGTGGTCAGCGCCTGGCTCAAGCGTCAGGCCCAGTTATGCTTTGCCCAGCGGCTGGGCCATTTGGCCGCGCACTGCCCGCGTCAGCCGGGCAAGCTGTCGCTGTCATCGGCACGCACCCGTTGGGGCAGCTGTACCGCCCGCGGCGATATCCGTCTGAACTGGCGGCTGATGCAGGCCCCGCTGCCCATCATCGATTATGTGCTGGCCCATGAGCTGGCGCATTTGCTGCACATGAACCATTCTTCCGCCTTCTGGGCGGAAACCGCCCGCTTGTTTCCCGACTGGAAAAATGCTCGCCATTGGCTGAAACAACAGGGGAGTAGCCTGTTTCGTTTCGGCTAGTCGCCTGTCCGGTCGTGAGCGCAGGCGGTTTACTCGATACAGGAGTCATATCATGCAATTTCTGCACACCATGCTGCGCGTCGGCAATCTGGAACGTTCGCTGGCCTTTTACCAGGATGTACTGGGCATGCGCCTGCTGCGCCGCCAGGACTACCCGGAAGGCCGCTTTACCC
>NZ_JAELTZ010000117.1:0-1244 GCF_016429115.1 Aquitalea sp. ASV15
TATCGAACAGGCCGACAAACGGCACCTTGACCGGCACGCCAAACAGCCGGTACTTGCCATCTTCGCCGTGCTCGCACAGCTCCAGCAGCCAATGCAAGAAGGCGCGCGCCTCGGCCGCACCACGGGAAAAGCCATACACATGCACCCGCAAACCAGCCAGCTTGGGCGCTTGCTGCACGTCCAGATGCTGGATGATGGAGGCCATGCCATTGCGCATGGCCTGGCGGCGGCGCTGGCTGGGCGGTATCGGCCCCTGTCGCTTGGTGTCCCACTGGTTGAGCTCGCCATTCACCATGTCGCAGGCAATGCGATAGGCTTCCTCCGAGGTCAGGATTTCCGGCAGATCCGGGTCCGGGCTTTTACTACGGCGCAGCGCATCAATCAGCCGGGTCAGCCCCCATAAAATACGCATCTGCCCACCGCTGGCGTATTTCAACCCGGCAGCGGAGAAGCTCATTTCATGGATTTCCTTGAACTGGGTGCCCACCCCTTGCAGATAGTAGGAGAAATAGCCATCCCTACCAGCCTTCTTTCCCTGGATGGAGGCCTGAAACAAGCGGGCAATATTGGAATGGCTATTATTTGGCAGGTCGGTTTCCATATGGTTGTTGGTGCCATCGAAGAATAGCGACACATTGGTCACCAGCCCACACGGGGGCGGGCGGCGCTGAGCACGCGCGGCCAGGCACACCTCCTGCATTTCCAGTTGCTGCAGATAGCGCATGTCGCGCAGCTCCTGCGCATCACTGGGGAAGGCATCCAGCTGATCATCCCAGGGTGCGGCCAGCTGGGCGTGTTCCAGGTTTATTGGGGTTTCGGACATGACTGACCCTCCATTTTTTTGGCTTCAGCTTCCCATTGGGCAAGCATCGGAAATACTTGTTTGCTATCGATCACCAGTCGCACCTGATGGCAGGGTAGGAAGGCCAGATTGATGCCATAGGTATCCTTGTACGGCGGAATCTCCACCTGCGCGCTGTAGTGCTGGTATGCACTCTTATACCTGTCCATCGCTGCTCGGTATTTAGCGTAATCTTTGTCCATCAGTTTAATTTCGGGCATCTCCACATCAGAATTGGGATCCTCCACCCAGCGCACGGTGGCCATCAGACCGGGACGCCAGGTACGGGGCAGCGTGGCGCAGCACACCTCGCCGGCAAATACCGCTGACTTACCCAGAAACTCAAACTCAGCGCTGATGACGGTGTAGATGTGCGGGTTGAAGTCATACAAATGGGTGGGCA
>NZ_JAELTZ010000118.1:0-1237 GCF_016429115.1 Aquitalea sp. ASV15
GGCTTCAACAGCCTGACGCTGAGCGACAGCGACTACACCCTGACTGGCGCCAGCGGCAGCATGACGGTCAACCCGCTGGCGGTGACGCTGACCGGTAGCCAGACCTATAACGGCACGACTACTGCCCAGGGCAGCAACCTGACGGTCAGCAACCAGATCGTCGGCGATACCGTCACCGTTGGTGGCAGCGCCACCCTGGCCAGCGCCCACGCCGGCAACCGCGCCCTGTCAGGCTTCAACAGCCTGACGCTGAGCGACAGCGACTACACCCTGACTGGCGCGACCGGCAGCATGACGGTCAACCCGTTGGCCGTCACCCTGACCGGTAGCCAGACCTATAACGGCACGAACGTCGCCCAGGGCAGCAACCTGACGGTCAGCAACCAGATCGTTGGCGATACCGTCACCGTTGGTGGCAGCGCCACCCTGGCCAGCGCCCACGCTGGCAGCCGCGCCCTGTCAGGCTTCAACAGCCTGACGCTGAGCGACAGCGACTACACCCTGACTGGCGCCAGCGGCAGCATGACGGTCAACCCGCTGGCGGTGACGCTGACCGGTAGCCAGACCTATAACGGCACGACTACTGCCCAGGGCAGCAACCTGACGGTCAGCAACCAGATCGTCGGCGATACCGTCACCGTTGGCGGCAGCGCCACCCTGGCCAGCGCCCACGCCGGCAACCGCGCCCTGTCAGGCTTCAACAGCCTGACGCTGAGCGACAGCGACTACACCCTGACTGGCGCGACCGGCAGCATGACGGTCAACCCGCTGGCGGTGACGCTGACCGGTAGCCAGACCTATAACGGCACGACTACTGCCCAGGGCAGCAACCTGTCGGTCAGCAACCAGATCGTTGGCGACACCGTCACCGTTGGCGGCAGCGCCACCCTGGCCAGCGCCCACGTTGGCAACCGCGCCCTGTCAGGCTTCAACAGCCTGACGCTGAGCGACAGCGACTACACCCTGACTGGCGCGACCGGCAGCATGACGGTCAACCCGCTGGCGGTCACCCTGACCGGTAGCCAGACCTATAACGGCACGACTACTGCCCAGGGCAGCAACCTGACGGTCAGCAACCAGATCGTTGGCGATACCGTCACCGTTGGCGGCAGCGCCACCCTGGCCAGCGCCCACGTTGGCAGCCGCGCCCTGTCGGGCTTCAACAGCCTGACGCTGAGCGACAGCGACTACACCCTGACTGGCGCGACCGGCAGCATGACGGTCAACCCGCTGGCGG
>NZ_JAELTZ010000119.1:0-1170 GCF_016429115.1 Aquitalea sp. ASV15
GGTATCGGAACGGCACGGGTGTTCCAGTTGTCAGAGACTGCCGGCGCTTTCGCCGGGCTGGCGATGGGGCTTAATGGGGTAGTCACCGCCATTCTGGTGCCCTTGCTGGCACCGCTGCTGCACTAGCCGCATAAGTGTTTGTCCGACATGCGGCTGACACAAGCCTGGTGTAGGCTGCGCTGTCAGTCTTGCCGCAGGTGGATGGGCACGGGATGGATAGCGGCAGCGGCGACAGGCGCAGTGCACTGCGATGTGTCGCGCCATGGCCGATGAGCTGGTCCCGCGCTGCAGCCTGGTCAAGCGCCAACAACAATAACGGAGGTAAAAAATGGATCTGATCCTGTGGCGTCATGCCGAAGCGGAAGAAGGTTCTGATGATCTGGCGCGGGCGCTGACCCGCAATGGCCAGCAACAAGCCAGCCAGATGGCCCAGTGGCTGCGCGACCGCCTGCCGGAGGATTTCCTTCTGCTGGCATCGGAAGCCAAACGTTCGCAGCAGACCGCTGCGCTGCTGAGCAAGCGCTTTACCGTCTTGCCGGAGCTGAATCCGGATGCATCGGTCGAGCAGGTATTGAAAGCGGTGAACTGGCCGGAAGCGGGCAAGACCATCGTGCTGGTCGGCCATCAGCCGTATATCGGCCGCCTGTCGGCACAGTTGCTGGGTGAGCAGCCGCTGTTGTGGAGCGTGAAAAAAGGTTCGGTGTGGTGGTTGAATCACCGGGTGCGTCACGAGCTGGAACAGGTGCGCCTGAAGGTGATGATGACCCCGAGCATGCTCAAGCCTTGAGTGTCAGGGCCTTGCCTGCCTGAGATAGCCCCTTGCGAGGGGCTTTTTGCTGTCTGCTGCATGGCCAGTCCCCCCGCCGTCTGGCGGGTGGGGCGAAGTCAGCCGGGCGTATCCTGCTCGCGCAGCTGCCGCCACTCGCGGGGACTCAGCCCGCACTGTGCCTTGAATGCGCGTGACAGTGCCGCTTCACTGCCATAGCCCACGGCCATGGCGATCATCTTCAAGGACTCGCCGCGGCGCAAGGCCTGCTGTGTCAGCCGGACGCGCCAGCTCTGCAGATAGGCGCCCGGCGTGCAGCCGACCGCCTGGCGAAAGCTGCTGGCAAACACGCTGCGCGACATGCCGGCGATGTGGGCCAGCGCATCCAGCGACCATTCCTGCCC
>NZ_JAELTZ010000011.1:0-114007 GCF_016429115.1 Aquitalea sp. ASV15
TGTTAATGTCTCGTGGGCTCGGAGATGTGTATAAGAGACAGGTCAGAATCCTCTCCGGTATGGTCAGTTTGGTAGGGTACGCGACATCCGGATAGCAACTGAGGAAGGCATCAAACAGTTAACGAGAGCGGTGCTGCCGAGAGCGCCTGAGAAAGCGGTCGCGCTGACTACAACGGAGAAGGCGACGCACCGCAACCGGGTGAGGCTTACACGTAAAACATTACTCGAGGCGAATCACCCAACTGAAAATCTAGTTAAATGCAAGCCAAGCCACAGTTTCAAGCACATGCCGCGATTCTTATTAGTTCTTTGGAAAGGCACGAACATTTCCAGCAGTCGACATGGCTTTCAACTTTTCATTTTCAGCCGACAATACCTCATTGATGGAGGCGAGATCAGCAATCATGGCCTTTGCCGCCCTAAGCTCGACGCGCAAGGCATGTAACTTGTCCCGTTCAGCTTTGAGCTTTTGATGTTTAGCGTCGCGCTGGGCCCGACTTGAGCGACCTTGTATCTCTCGGATGATTTCCGCGATTCCGGGATAAATATTGTGGATTAGCGCTGTACTCACACCGGCCTCGCGAGCAACCGAGGTGATGGTGAGTTTGACGGCGTTAGTACGCGACCGGCCACATTGAATTCGTTTGATGGCAAGGTGTAGTTCTTTAGTCCTGGCTTCGATACTGAGCCGCTTGGAGTCGGTCATAGTGTCGGCTTCTGCTGCTCAGGGTCGTACCCAAGGTCTTGCAACACCTTGGCGCATCGTGCGAGGTCCCTCTTTACCCGGTTGCGCCCACTTTCGCCTATATCTTCAAGGTCTTTGAGTAATGCAAGCTGGTCGTAAAGACGCTGATAAATGGGAATATGCACAGGTTCAATAATTGAATGGGAACAATCTGAGCAGCGGATTCGGTCAAGACCACCATTTCCGATGCAATCAATGCCACTATCAGCCGTACACCATGCGTGGCCGTTGGATCGAATAGAAATATTTTCTGCAATTGTTTGAACCATATCAGCTTGGCTTGCAAAGAGGTGAATATCGTCACGTCGGCGCCACTTTGTAAAGCTATTTCCCGCCCCACCTGATAGGGGCATATTCACATTAGTCCATTCAGCAATTTTACCTTCCCGTAGTATGTCAAGATCATCTAATACGTCAATGAATAATGCCATCTCTTGTGCTTCGTTGAGCGCGTAGAGTAAGGTCATGTCCATGGCCCAGTGTTTAAAGTGTTGCTTAAGGTAGCGAAGATCGCCTAGCTTGCTCCTCGCAGCGTAGTTGGCAAATTTTCGGCGGAATTGATGGCTTGCAAACTTCCAGACAATGCCGTTCTTTTTCGCAAAAGTATTTAGGTGACTATTCCACGACATAAGAGAAAGAGTCCGCACCAGATTGTTCTTTTTAGTATCCACTCCTAAAAAGACCGCATCACGATGGGCCTGCGCCTCCGCGATGCCTGTATCGGCTGGATTGGCAATACGCCGCTGCGCTATTTCATGATCAATCATAGCCTGGAAAGGTACTGCCCAGCGATCCATGACCTTTAGAGCAGTGACAGCTTCTTCTGGAATCATCCATGCTGTGTGACCTGCATCAGTCTTCATCGATCGGGAATTGAACCACCAGTATTCCTCGCCGTCTTCGGCTTCCGTCTTGTAACAGGCATCACGTTGAATAAAGGCAATCTCGTGATTTCTACAGCCAGATAAGCTAGCAACAATGATGTAGCAAGCGGTTCGAATGTCACGAACTTCGCTTCGCAATTTACGAACCCCAAGAAACCAGCCTTGCGATTTTAAGAATTTATTTGACGCATCGTTTACAGTTCTAGGATCCCGACCCTGATATCGCTGTTCAATCATCTGTACTGAATCTCGAAGCGAAAGAAGTTGTTCATGTTGAGCGATACAATCCTGAGCGGCTGCAAACAAGGAGCAGAACACCTCATCAGGAATCAATGGGGTAGTCGAATTACGTGTAGAGTAGGCCGTCGCGCTGGCGGTACCGGCCTTAATCGCCGCAGACGACTCCGGCCAAGGAGGCTGCAGCATAGGATCATCCGTATGTTGGCTAAGCTCGAATAAAGCTTCAACAGCTTCGTATAGCTTGGTGAGAAAAGCCTTTGATAACGGCTTCGAGCGTGCTGACTTACGCTCAGCACAGGCCTGAGCGTAAGTAGCACATAACATGGGCGTTACGTCACATACCCGCCTAATATGCAAGGACTCAAGAAATGAAAAAAATGGTAGCGCATTGGTGAATAGAACCTTCATCGAGCTTGCGCCAGGACGCGTGCTGCCGGCGCGACCACGTCGTTGATACCGATACAGCATTGCCTTGAATTGAGAGCGAAAATCATAAGGCACTTTGTTGAAGTCCAAGCGGCGCTGATTCGCATGGCGATTGGTAGGTCCTCCAGAAAGGATCCACACATCGTCACCGTAGCGACTTAAGACTTGCCATATCCCATCAACATGGACTGTTGTGATAATAAGCTCGTCCCGGGCTTCCGGTACCAATCCACTGCAATCAAGTGGCTGGTCGATAAAATGCCAATTGGCCGTGGTAGTTGTCAATCGATGGACTCCAGCATATCCCGGGCGGCCCAGTAGGGATGAGGCGCGACCTTAGCCGTATCACGTGCAGAATCGACCTGCGCCTGTGTGAAAATTTTTCTACGGACGCCAAAATCGGCAATATCTCGATCAATCAAGCGAACAATATGGCCGTATACTTCCGCCCACTTCCGTTTGCCTACAAGATTGCGCTCTCGTACTATCAACCAATAGAAGGAAAACACCTTGTGTAAGTCGTCTGCTGTTACAACATAGTTCTTGCAGCGTATACACGATAGGAAGTTGAAGCACGTTCCGCCGTTTTTAGGAGCGAACTGCCCGTGCTTGTTATCGGAGCATTGGCCAGATGGTGTTCTATCTTGTGTGCTAAGGCTTCCACTCCCAAGTTCGTTGGCAAGGAGCACCCCCATGAATTTCCAGTTTTTTGCGGCATGCTCGCCGGGCGTCATGTAATGGCGGTCTGCAACGATAGCAGAATGCCCTGTTGCCTTTGCAGCAACGACAAGACTACCGTTAGCCAACTCGAAAACTCGATTCTCAAACGTCTTTCTCAGGCGCGAGATATTTACAACCAGAGGCTGCTCATTAGCGTCACGTAGACCCGATTTTGTTACTAGGGACTTGATAGAGAGCAACAAGGTGTTATTAGTTAAAACGGTTACTGGCCTATCACGGTTGTGCCTTCTGGGTGGAAACAGCCAAAGCCGGTCGCGTAAGTAGTTTGGTGCATGCAGCCGTAGCGGAGCGGTAAGCTGCTGAACACGTTCAATAAGACGAACGGTATCAGTCATGACCCCGACGTGCCCTGCGATGTCTTTCGTGTCGCGCACAGCTACCTTATTGGTGTTGTTGCCACGGCGTTTGTATACAACTAGCAGTTTCATGCCACTTTTGGGGTGCGCTTGAAGACAATCCGTGGTCATTTCTAGCAGGGGTGCAGTATTTCTTCCTGTGCGCAATGCCACGGCCCACAGGGCGCAGGCCAGTAAATGGCCCGTTAATTTACAGTCGTCGCGGTAAAGCTCTGACAACTCTGCATTCAGCGCGAGTATCAATGCCTTGCGCTCACGGGTTGAAAGCGGATCCTCTGCCGTGAATTTTCGATTCGTATTGGGGAATGGATTTTTGGGGAATGTGGCCTTATCTCCACTGTGATTGATTTTCAAGCCCCGCTTGCCGAGGGCGACCAGTACGGATTTGGACCTTGTATACCAATTTTTCTGCACCGTGGTCTTCGTGCCTGTGCTTTTCAGATACAGCAGGAAACCATCAATCAGATCACGGTCGACATCTGCTAAACCAAGAGAGTGAGCTTTCGTGCTCGCGACCAGCGCGCAGTAGGAGAGGAAGTGATGTAGCCCGCCACTACAGTACGCTACTATCGTCGCGATGGAGCAATCCCCCTCTCCAGTTGCGAGGAAACGCTCAATTTGGAGCTGACAGGCACTGGTAACGTCATCAATACCTACACCGTACCACCGAGCAAAATCAAAAGTGCGCCTGAGCGTTGCATTTCCATCCGCTGGAAAGTCAACGATGGTGCGGCGCTGACATGCCACTTGTGAGGCATTTTCCCCTTTGAGTAGATGAGCTGTGCTAACGTGTCCAGTCAGGTCAGATCGCTCAAAAGTCTTCTTGCCAGCCATTCAGTTCAGGTCTCCGTGCACCAGTTGGTGATCTCTTCATCAAAAGCAAGCACGGCATCGTCCACCAGTGAATCAACTAAATGGGCGTAAATCATTGTTGTTTGGATGGATACGTGACCAAGCTGTTGCTGCAAGAAAACCAGCGGCTCGAAACTCCGTTTTCCACCTTGCAAGGCGTGCAAGGTGTATGTCGCATAAGTGTGACGTAGCTTGTGAGGATGTACATCAACACCCACCAAGTTACCGATTTCCCGGATGATGCGTTCAAGTCGTTTTCCACCCGCCGCAAAAGGTTCACCAAACTGATTGAGAAACAGTGCATGGTGTTGTTGGCCAGATAGGCGGGCACGTTCACCACGGACATGCACGTGGTACTGCCAGAGATCGGACATGAAGTTGCGGCTAATTGTAATGTTGCGTGGTCTGCTGCCCTTGGTCTGCATGCCAGTGCCATCATTGGGGTCAAGCCAGATTTGAATATTGCGAGCAGTTTGGCCCGACGTGGCCGGATCGAACACGTAGTCGACTGGGAACGTGGCAATTTCCTGCCGACGCATCCCCGTGTGCAATCCCATGCGCAATATCATCTTGTGGTGCCGATTGCATGGTACAGAGAGCAGTAGGCGAATTTCATCTCGGCTGAGAAGCTTGGGTAGTAGCTTCTGGCTCTTTGGCATGACATCTTTGGCGAGCGTCATGCCGCCAGAGCTGTCAATGTGGCTAAACAAGTTGTCGGCCGCGCCTCGAAACACGGATTCAAGATGAAACGGCACGTCGCTGATCCACTTATGCTGGGCTGCATACTCATAGAACTTACACACATAGTTCAACCGTTGCCGTACTGTGTTTCTGGATAGCTTGACGGTTCTTAGGCAATAGTCCCTATACGCAGCGATGATGCTTGAGGATTCTCCCAGGCAGACTTTGTCCCATCGAAGATCATGGGCCTGGAGGAATCCGTAGTAGTCGTATAAAGCTTGACCTACTACCAACCATGTCTTATTTGATCCAACACGACCACGCTCAACCAAGTAATAGCGAAGGAAGGAGTTAACTTCGCTGACACCCCGCATGGAGTCATGGAGCAGGATCGGAAAGCCGGCGTAGGTGACTCCATTGATCTTGAAGCTATTAGTAGCCCAAATAAGTTCCATATCAACATCTGTGAAAAAAGCCACGAAGGCGGTAGCTACATTGATAGACCAATAAGGTAACGGCTTTCAAGCCCCATATCACCTGATCGCCCTGAGCATAGGCGGAGCGCCGCGCGACCCGCAAAACCTGTGGCCACAGCCGCGCAAGAGCGAATGGAATGCCGCCAAGAAAGACCAGCTGGAAGTGGTGCTGTATCGCATGGTGTGTGATGGCAGCCTGCCGCTGGCCACCGCCCAGCAAACCATGGCCACAAACTGGATAGCTGCATGGAAGCTGTATGTGGCAGGCAATCAGGCCCTGGGCAAGGGCATGTAGATTAGCAGGCTGTTGAAATACTGGCGCCTCGTGTACCGATCAGCGACGATGCGGACAAACACTCACGACGGAAGGTTGCACGATGCGTGGAGCAGACGGTTATAACGAAGCCTTCTTCACCACCATCCGGCTGGAGGAATTCGTTCCGGCCAACCATCCACTGCGGCTCATCCGCACCTGGCTCAACGAAGCCCTCACCAAAATGGATGCCCGCTTCTCGGCAATGTACCAGGCCGATGTCAAAGGTGGACGACCAAGCATTGCCCCTGAGAAACTGATGCGCGCCATGTTGCTCCAGGTGCTGTACAGCATCCGCAGCGAGCGGCTGCTGGTCGAACAGATTTCCTACAACCTGCTGTTCCGCTGGTTCGTCGGCCTCGCCATCGAAGACCCCGTGTGGAACCACTCCGTATTCAGCAAGAATCGTGACCGGCAGATGACCTTTGATGCCGTCACCGAATTGTTCAATACCACTGTCGAGATGGCTGCCAGTAAGGGGCTGCTATCGGGTGAACATTTCAGCGTCGATGGCACCTTGATCCAGGCATGGGCCAGCCATAAAAGTGTGCGCCGCAAGGACGGAAGTGATGATGACCGCCCCCCAACTGGCATGGCGAGAAGCGCAGTGACGCCAGTCATGCTTCGGTCACCGATCCAGACAGCAAGCTGTACCGCAAAAGCAGTGTCGCACCGGCGCAGCTGAGCTACCTGGGTCATGTGCTGACCGACAATCGTCACGGACTGGTGGTCAATGTGCGCGCCAGCACCGCCGTGAGCAGGTCGTTATCGGGGAAATCCACCCCGCCAGCACCGTCTGATAAGGGATTCTGCCTTGAACTGGCTGTGGGGACGGCAGCTGGGGGCGATGTGAAGGATGGGTCATGCGCAAGCAAAAGAAGGAATACGCCCGGCTGACGGGCATTTCAACAGCCTGCTAAGGCTGTGGCAGTGGCTGGAGGGCGGTGGGCCTGCGGCGCCTGCTGCCGTGCCTGCGTTGGCGCCAGCGGCTGCGGCTGAGCCGCCGGTGGCGCAGGGTGAGGCGTACCTGGCCACGCTGCGCTTCCCCTCAGCCGCAGCGTTGGGCGGCAATGCCGGTGATCCTGTCCTTGATGCAGCAGCATGGGGCCGAGTTGGCAGGGGCGAGGGTGGGTTAGGGCTTGGCCTGGTGAGTCAGGGATGGCGCAGCCTGCGGGCTGCGTTTTTGTTGGGCATGAGGGGTGTCTCCAGACATGCTCCTGTGCTATCTTGCGGCTTTGTTTATTGGATTGGCGTAGAGCAATGCGTATCAATGGTGTGCAGCATAAGTTCAGGCTGGAATCGGCTTATCAGTTGATCAGCCTGCTAGCGACGTTCGGCTTTTGGGGGCGGAACCTGAGTTCGCCGGTTGGCTGGCAATGGGGTCTTGCTTGTGTGGTGTTGGCTTTTCTGGCGATGTGCGTGGTGCAGCGCTCTGCCAAAGGCACGGACTATGAAGGGAATATGGGCTGGGGAGAGCTGTTTCTGAAAGTGGGATCGAATGCCATGTTCGCCAATCTGGTGGTGTACATTGCGACGGGTGATCGTGATGGCATGCACTTTCTGGAAGGCATGGTGTTTTTGGTGCCGTTTTCGATGTTCGGCATTCATTTGCTGGGGAGCCGCTTCAAGTATCGCTTCCCCAGCTTTTGAGTGGGCGGAGCGGCCGCGCCTGGTGGCTTTGCAGTGTTGTGTAACCAAAGCCTGCTGGAGCAGGCTTTTTTGTTGCTGTTGAATATTGGTAGGGAGATGAAGCGCAGCCTGGGGGGCTGCGTTTTTTATTGGTTACGTCAGTGGCGACTTTGTGTTTATTCAGCCTTGAGTGGTTCGGCCAGTTTGTCCAGATAGTCGGCATAGTCCTGCATCATCTGGCGACGTTGCTCCAGGTACTTGGCGTGGTTGTAGCCGGCCTTGACCTTGTTTCTTTCCATGTGAGCGAGCTAGATTTCGATGACGCGTTCGTCGTGGTCCAGCTCATGAAGCAGGGTGGAGGCGGTGGAGCGGAAGCTGTGTCCGGAGATGAGGTGTTTGTAGCCGATGCTCGCGATGACAGTGTTGATGGTAGTGGCGGAGATGCCTTCCTGCGGCTGGCGGGAGTTGGCCGGTGAGGCCGTGCAGGTCGCCCAGCAGATCCAGCGCTTGGCGTGACAGGGGGGCGATGTGGTCGCTGCCCATTTTCATTTTGTGGCCGGGGATGCGCCATAGGCGTGCTTCCCAGTTGATGTTGCTCCATTCGGCGTTGCGGATTTCTGCTGTGCGGAAAAAGGTGTAAAGCATGAGGAGTGTGGCAGGCTTGGCGATGCCGTAGCCGGTGTAGTTGCGCAGGAAGTCCGGAATGGCGTCGATGGGCAGTGGTGGATGGTGGCGCACCACCGTGCGTTTGACCAGCTGGCCGAGCGCGGCGGTGGGGTCGGTTTGGCAGCGCAGGGTGGTGATGTCGTAGCGGAACACGGCACCTATCCATTGGCGCAGGTTGCGGGCTACGGCTCTGGCGTTGCGGTCCAGTACCGGGCGGGGGGCTTCCAGCACCTGGACGGGGTTGATGTCGGCCAGGGGAAGGTCGCCCAGTTTGGGGTGGGCGTCGTGGGTGAGGGTTTTTTCGACCTGACGGGCGTAGCCTGCGGTCCAGTGGGTATTGCTGGCCATCCACTCGGTGGCTACGTCACGAAAGGTCAGCCCTTGTCGTGCCCGCTGCTGATTTCTTTTGCAGGTTGGGGTTGATGCCGCGCTCAACCAGGGCGCGGGCTTCGGTGAGTAATTTGCGCGCCTCTGCCGCCCCGACGGCGGGGTATTCGCCAATAGTGTACATGCTGGGTTTGCCATCGATACGGAAGCGGTAGCGCCAGTACTTTTGCCCGCTGGCGGTGAGCAACTGGCGGCTGGGAGAGGGCAGATACGCCCGGTACGGCAGGCAGGGCTCTGGTTCAATACCCTGCGGTCAGGCCGAAATCCAGCATGACACTGGCGCCAGTCACCCCGGCACAGGCGGGAGACAGTAGCCAGAGCACATGGTCCGCCACTTCGGCGGGTGTCAGGAAGCGGGC
Source organism: Aquitalea sp. ASV15 (assembly GCF_016429115.1). Classification (NCBI taxonomy): domain Bacteria; kingdom Pseudomonadati; phylum Pseudomonadota; class Betaproteobacteria; order Neisseriales; family Chromobacteriaceae; genus Aquitalea; species Aquitalea sp. ASV15. The sequence goes on from NZ_JAELTZ010000011.1 coordinate 8,756, forward strand.
CTTGTCCTGTTGAGGATAGTGCGCCATCAGCCGGCGGTAGTAGCTTTCCGGATCGCCCTCGCCGTAGCGCGCAGCCTGAAACTCCAGCATGGGAGAGAAAATGTCGGACGGGCACAGCGCGTTGACACGGATGCCACTGGGCGCCAATTCCCTGGCCAGCGCCTTGCTCATGACGGTGACGCCCCCTTTGCTGGCGCAGTAAATGGCGGCACCGGCATTGCCGATCACGCCCGCATCGGAACTGATATTGACGATGGCCCCCTGCGTTTCACGCAAGGCCGGAATGGCGCGGCTGCAAAGAAAGAACACTGCTTTGAGATTGATGTCCACGCAATGCTGCCATTCGTCCTCGCTGGCCAGCTCGCTCGGTCCTTCCACCCATACCCCTGCGCAGTTGGCCAGCCCGTCCAGCCGGCCATATTGCTGCAGGCTGAAGTCAATCAGTGCTTGAGCGTTTTCCGCCTGGCGCAAGTCAACGGCAAGGGCGGCAGCGCCCAGCTGGTCGGCGCGCACTTGCAGGCGCTCGCGCTGCACATCGGTCATGACCACCCTGGCGCCCAGCGACAGCAATTTCTCCGCAACGCTCCCGCCCACCCCGCCGGCGGCACCGGTTACCAGATAGACGCGTCCGGCAAACAGATTCTGGCTGAATGGTGTCATCCCTTGCGCTCCTGCAGACAGTTGGCACCATCGACCACCAGCATTTCACCATGGATGTAGCTGGCGGCGGGCATGGCGAGAAATACAATGGCCGCTGCCATTTCTTCCGGGGTACCGGCGCGGCCCATGGGGGTATGCATTGCGGCCTGGTGCTCTGCCTCGGTCTGGGATGCCGTGGCCACCCAGCCTGGCGCGACACAGTTGACGGTAATGCCCTTGTGGCCCACTTCCAGCGCGAGTGCGCGGCTCATGCCCACCATGCCGGCCTTTGCCGCGCTGTATGCCACTTCGCCGGGGTTGGCCACCACTGGGCCGGTGACCGAAGCGACGTTGATGATGCGGCCATGGCCGCTTGCCAGCATGCCGGGCAGCACGCGCCGCGTCAGCAGATAGCAAGTATCGAGATTGCGCTGAAGGGTTTTTGTCCAGTCGCGATCTTCCAGCATGTCAAATGTTGTGAATGCTTCGGCTTGCCCTTCCTGCGTCATGCCGGCGTTATTCACCAGAATATCGATGCGCGCAAAGTCCTGGGCCACCTGCTTTAACAAATGGTCTGTTTCAGCAGCAACGGTAAGGTCTGCGATATACCCCTGTGCCCTTATGCCTTGTTGGCGCAGTGCAGCCGCACGTTCGTGGATGCGCGGGCCTGTAGCGCACAGCGCAACGCTGCAGCCCAGCTCGCCAAGCAGCCTGGCGGTGGCAAAGCCGATACCTTCCGCACTGCCTGCGCCACTGATGAGCGCAGTCTTTCCCTGCAAGCTGAACAGCGGGTGCGCTGCCACGGGGAGTGTCCTTGTCCTGGTCATTTTCGTCCTTTGTGATCAAACTTGTTAAAATAATATCCATAAAATCGAAAAATATGTTTTATTTATTCATGTATATGATCAAATATTGGTGAGCATTCATCATCCTGGTAACAGCGGTTCCGCCAGTTGCCCGCCACGCGCTCGCCTTTCTGCTAGCTGCGGGCAAGCGGCGCAGGGGCATGTCTTTGACCAGATGGCAGGTTTAGGAGGGGCTTAAATTGAGCGCGACGACGCCGCCAACGATTAAGGCAATGCCAATCAGTCGAAGCGGTGCCGTTGACTCTCCGAAGCAAAGAATTCCCAGAAGGGCAATCAGTACCGTTCCGAATCCGGCCCATACCGCATATGCCAAGCCGACTTCAAGATGGCGAACGGATACGGACATGAGCCAAATGGCACTTGCATAACAAAGGGTGACGATGATGGAAGGCGCGGTGCGGGTGAATCCGTCGGAATAGCGTAGTGCAACGGTGCCTAAGACTTCTGCGATCACGCTGGCGGCAAGGAAAAGCCAGGAAAATGCTTGTGAGCTCATGATGCTCCCCAAAGCCTGCGCTTATACCGAGCGCGGCTAGAGGGATGAGAGCGGTACCCCAAATTCAGTTGCCACTATACCAGTGTTGTGAACGGCTTGGTGAAGCGGGCCTCTTGTGGCAGATGCCCCGCGCTGTGCAAGCGCTCTGCGTGTCTGTGCAGCTGAATATCCTGAATGGTGCATGTCTGCATGGGCCGGATCGCTAAGAGGATGCAGTAGCCGTTAGCAGCACCATCAATGATCGCGCCGGAACCGTATCGCCGGTCTGGCGGAAGGCCTGGTTTGGCAATATGATATTGGAATTGGCAGGGCTCGGTCGATAATGCTGTTGCTGGCCAGCGCCACGGCTTCCGCACAGATTTGCAGCTGCACAGCCCGCAAACCGGCTGGCCTGGCTATCGCAAGGAGCCTGACAACGCGATTCGGTATGGATGCGCAGCCGGGTGCGGCGGCGACTGCGAGCACGCCTCAATAGCACCCGTCATGACTCCGGCCTGGCCGGGCAGGGCGGTTCGATGCATTTTCCAGGTCATTAATCATAGAGAAGTCCATGCATATCCTACTTTCCGATCACGGCACCTTGCGTAAAGTCCGTTTCAGTCGGCCATCTTTGGTCACCATGCTGGCTGGTCATGTCGAGGCGATCACCCGCCAGCAGCCGCTGATTTTCCTGCAACTAGCGCTGCCCACCATGCTGGGCTTGTTCCTGGCCCGCGCACTGGGCGACTCCATCTTGCTGGCGGCGCTGGCGTATTTTCTGCCCTGCCTGTTTTGGTCACGCTACAGTGATGCCTTTTATATCCGCACATTGATGGACAGGGAGTGGTCCTTTGCCGATAGCGCCGAGAACAACCGCCATGTGGCCGATGCCTTGGGCATTGAGCTGATGGCGGGAGAGAACGGGGCGGACTAGCTGAAGGGTGAATCGAATGACAATCATGCTGGTGGCAGCGCGCACCCTGCTGGCGGTGACTTGTAGCGCACCAGCCATGGATAAAAACATGCCTTCACGCCGCCATTTGCTGAAGGCCATCCACCTGTTTCCTGCAGAAAGCCCATCCAGATGACCCACCAGTCCACCACCACCCCATCCTCAGCAGGACTTGCCCGCTTCGACATCTTGTTGCGGCTGTGGGCCGCGGCCGCAGTCTGTTCCGCACTGTCGCACATGATCCAGCCTGCGTGGACGGCCGCCGGCACCACCTGGGCGCTGTCCGCGCACTGGCAGCGGGAAATTGCCTATTTCGACCTGTTTGTCGCCTTGATCTTTGCCTGGGCGGCCCATCAGCCGGAGCTGCGCATCAAGCGCAATGTCACCTTGCTGCTGTGTGGCTTGTCATTACTACTGGGAGAAAATCACCTGGAAGGCTGGCTGGCAGCACCCAAGGTATTCCATGTGCTGTTTGCCCTGGGCAATGCGCTGGCCGTGCTATGGGGCGCGCTGGCCTGCTGGAGCGTGCGCGCTGCCGTGTCGCCTGAATAATGACCAGGCTCGGCCTTGGGCTGGCCGGAAACCTGCTGGATGATGTGCTTACTTGCCGTATTTGCGCATGATCTGTTCGATAAAGCCGTCATCCTTCATGCGGGCGAGGGCATTGGCGATCCGGGCCGCGGTTTCCGGCGGAAAGCGCGGGCCGGAGGCTATCCAGTTTTCGCTGCTGTAGATCACATTGCCCTCGACCGGCATGGTGCCGATTTGTTGCTGGTAGCTTGGCCTGAAGGTGGCCGTACTGCCCAGAAAGCTGCCGATGCGGCCGGCCTTGAGCATCTTGGCCATGTCGGGCAGCTGGCTTTGTTCGATTTGCTGCTGGCTCACGCCTTGTTGCGCCAGCCAGCTAAGCACGCTGGAGCCGGTGCGTACGCCGATGCGGCCTGCCGCAATGGCTTGCTGCAGGGTATGGCATGGCGCCGCCCCGTCGCGGGTGAAAAAGCGGAAATCAGTGCTGTTGATGATGGCAATCCAGTGAAACAAAGGCTCACGTTCCGGCGTGCGGGCAAAATAGATGATGATGGCGTTGCTGCTGTCGATCACCTCGCGCATGGCGCGGTTCCACGGGCGGATGCGGGTCTGTGGAATATAGCCGGCCCGGCGTATGGCTTCGCTGCCAATTTCCATCATCATGCCCGGGGTGGGCTGGTCTGGCTGGTTGCAGATGCTGGGCAGGTAGTCGCATTCCAGCAAGATGGTCTGGCCTGCTTCTGCCGCCCAGGCCAGGCAGGGCATGAGCGACAGGCAGAGTGCCAGTAGTGTGCTAGGTAAGCCGGGCATGAAGCGCGCTCCTTTGCGAAGCAAATGTCTTTAGCATTATTTATAAATGCCCGGCATCGATTTTGTTGGTTAATTGGCGCGGCAAATGCAAATTGAATGGACCGGGCGGCTGTGCGATGGAGCAGGGCGCGCAGGCGGCTGCGCAATCCGGCTGGGTGATGCAGCCAGCCAAGCCATGCTAGTATTGCCACCTTGCATCCATGTTCATCAAGCCAGATGGCCAACCATTAAGGGCCCAGACTTCACCATGAATCATTCATTTATCCGCACCGCCCTGTTGCTGGGAGCGCTGCTGCTGGGTGGCTTTGCCCACGCAGAAACCGAGGACATCCCGCTGCCGGGCGATGAGCAGAGCGCACCGCTCAAATCAGCCAAGAAGTCAGCGCATCATGCGCCAGCCAGCCAGGCCCATGCCGCCGGGGCGCAGCGCAAAGCCAGCAAACCGGCCAGCCGCAAGCATCACGCCGCGGGCAAGAAGCACCACCGCCAGCATGGCAAGCACGCTGCAGCCGCCAAGCACAAGCCTGCCAGCAAGATGACGGGCAAAAAAAATGCTGCCAAACCCGTTCATCACAAAACAAGCAAAAACAACAAGCTAGCGAAAAAGCCGGTCAGAAGGCATAAAAAAATGCACTGACAGGCTTGCCAGCCAAGGGGCAAGACGCTATATTGCAGCCCTTCGCCGGTGTAGCTCAGTTGGTAGAGCACCTGACTTGTAATCAGGGGGTCGCGAGTTCGATTCCTGCCGCCGGCACCATATTCCACGGGCCTTGTAGAAATACAAGGCCCGTTTTACATTTTGCTGCCTTGTCGGCGAATTCCGACAAAGGCTCTCCCAACCCCACTCCGTGCTTGCGGTATCGTGCTGGCCGCATCCTGGCCGCGCGTCGTGAAGTCTTGCGGCTCGCTCAAGTGAACTTCACCTCACTCTCATGAATGCGCAATTGACCCAATGATTATCCTGAAGAACGTGGCCTTGCGTCGCGGTAGTAAAGTGTTGCTCGACAATGCCTCGGTCACGCTCAATCCGGGCGAGAAAGTGGGGCTGGTTGGCCGCAATGGCGCGGGCAAGTCCTCCCTGTTTGCGGTGCTCAATGGCAGCCTGCATGAAGATGGCGGCGATGTGTCGATTCCGGCGCAATGGCGCATGGCGCAGGTGGCGCAGGACATGCCGGAGACCGAGCAAAGTGCCACCGATTTCGTGGTCGAGGGCGATACCACCTTGCTGGCGGCGCGGCTGGAAGTGGCCGAGGCCGAGGCGGGTGAAGACTATATGCGCATGGCGCATGCCTATACGGCGCTGAATGATGCCGGCGAACACGACGCGCCGGCGCGGGCGCAGTCGCTGATTCTGGGCTTGGGTTTTAGCGTGGCCGAGCTGAGTCAGCCGGTAAACAGTTTTTCCGGCGGCTGGCGCATGCGTCTGCAACTGGCCCGCGCGCTGATGTGTCCGTCTGATTTGCTGCTGCTGGACGAACCGACCAACCACCTGGACCTGGACGCGCTGGTCTGGCTGGAAGCCTGGCTGAAAAACTATGGCGGCACCATGGTGGTGATCAGTCATGACCGCGAATTCCTTGATGCAGTCACCAATGTCACCCTGCATGTCGACAATGCCAAGCTGGTGCGCTACGGCGGCAATTACAGCAAGTTTGAAGACATGCGTGCCGAGCAGATGATTCTGCAGCAGGCGGCGCAGGCCAAGCAGCAGGAGAAGATTGCCCATCTGCAAAGCTTTATCAATCGCTTCAAGGCCAAGGCCAGCAAGGCCAAGCAGGCACAAAGCCGGGTCAAGGCGCTGGAGCGGATGGAGAAGATTGCGCCGGTACTGGCCGAGGCAGATTTCCAGTTTGAATTCAAGGAGCCGCAAAGCCTGCCTAATCCGATGCTGACCATGTCGCAGGCCGAGTTTGGCTATCCGGCGGCAGAGGATGCGCCGGCGGGTACGCCGCCCACCGTGATCGTGCGTGGTGTCAATCGCTCGGTACTGGCCGGGCAGCGCATCGGCATCCTGGGGGCAAACGGGCAGGGCAAGTCGACCCTGGTCAAGACTGTGGCCGAGGCCTTGCAGGCCACTGGCGGCGAGATCATTCGCGGCAAGGGGCTGAATATCGGCTACTTCTCGCAGCAGGAGCTGGACGTGCTGCGCCCGCAGGATAATCCGCTGGAGCACATGTTCCGCCTGGCGCGCGACATTCCGGCCGCCCTCCGTCCGCCGGCCAATGATTGCCGCGAGCAGGGGCTGCGCAATTTTCTCGGCACTTTCAATTTCAGTGGCGACATGGTCAAGCAGCAGGTGGGCAGCATGAGCGGTGGCGAAAAGGCGCGGCTGGTGCTGTGCATGATCGTGTGGCAGCGCCCCAACCTGTTGCTGCTGGATGAGCCGACCAACCACCTGGACCTGGCCACCCGCGAAGCCTTGAGCGTGGCGCTGAACGAGTTTGAAGGTTCGGTGATGCTGGTGAGTCACGACCGCGCCTTGCTGCGGGCAGTGTGCGATGAGTTCTGGCTGGTTTCACGCGGCGGGGTGAAGGATTTCGACGGCGACCTGGATGACTATCAGGTCTACCTGCTGGAAGAGGCGCGTCGCCGCCGCGAACAGGCAGCCGGCAAGCGCTGAGCGGCGGTTGCACTACTGCAGAGGGGTCGCCATGGGCGGCCCTTTGTCATGGCTGGCCGCTGGCGGCTGCGCTGGCTTTTGCCACGGGCACACGGCTAAGTACCTGACGCAGCAGGCCGCCGCCGTGCTGGCAGCCATTGCGCCCGCCCCGCACGCGACAAGGCATGCGTAGGCGGGGTGGACGTGCTAGAATCTAGGCTATTTTTGATTCCTGAAAAGATAGCCATTTACCCATGACAGATCAGCTTTTCGCCAAGGAAACGATCCCAATCAGCCTCGAAGAGGAAATGCGCCGCTCCTACCTCGATTACGCCATGAGCGTGATCGTGGGCCGCGCGCTTCCCGATGTGCGTGATGGCCTCAAACCGGTACATCGTCGCGTGCTGTTTGCCATGCACGAACTTTCCAACGATTGGAACCGCGCCTACAAGAAATCGGCGCGTATCGTGGGCGATGTCATCGGTAAATATCACCCGCACGGTGACTCGGCGGTATACGACACCATCGTGCGCATGGCGCAGGACTTCAGCCTGCGCTACCCGCTGGTGGATGGCCAGGGCAACTTCGGCTCGGTGGATGGCGACAGCGCCGCCGCCATGCGTTACACCGAAATCCGCATGGCGCGCATTGCGCACGAACTGCTGGCGGATATCGACAAGGAAACCGTGGACTTCGGGCCGAACTATGATGGTTCGGAACACGAACCGCTGATCCTGCCGGCCAAGATCCCCAACCTGCTGATCAATGGCTCCTCCGGCATTGCCGTGGGCATGGCCACCAATATTCCGCCGCACAACCTGACGGAAGTGGTGGATGCCTGTCTGGCGCTGTTGGCCAATCCGGAACTGACCATCGATGATCTGATCGACATCATTCCGGCACCCGACTTCCCCACCGCCGGCATCATCTATGGCACGGCCGGGGTTAAAGAGGGCTACCGCACCGGTCGTGGCCGCGTCATCATGCGCGCCCGCACCCATTTCGAAGACATCGGCAAGGGCGACCGCCAGGCCATCATCGTCGACGAGATTCCCTACCAGGTGAACAAGTCGCGCCTGCTGGAGCGTATTGCCGAACTGGTGCGTGACAAGCAGATCGAAGGCATTTCCGATCTGCGCGACGAGTCGGACAAGTCCGGCATGCGCATCGTGATCGAGCTCAAGCGCGGCGAAATGCCGGAAGTGGTGCTCAATCACCTGTTCAAGCTGACCCAGCTGCAGGACAGCTTCGGCATCAATATGGTGGCCCTGGTCGATGGCCAGCCGCGCCTGCTGAACCTGAAGCAGATCATCGACGAATTCCTGCGCCACCGCCGCGAAGTCGTCACCCGTCGCACCATTTTCGAATTGCGCAAGGCACGTGAGCGTGGCCATATCCTGGAAGGTCTGGCCGTGGCGCTGTCCAATGTGGACGACATCATTGCCCTGATCAAGGCCTCGGAAACCCCGCCGGCCGCCAAGATCGCCCTGATGGCGCGCCCGTGGCGCTCCGAACTGGTGGAAGAAATGCTGTCGCGCGTGGACCAGAGCAAGGCCCGTCCGGATGGTCTGGACCCTGCCTTTGGCCTGCATGGCGATGGCTATCGTCTGTCCGATGCGCAAGCGCAGGCCATTCTGGAAATGCGTCTGCAACGCCTGACCGGCCTGGAGCAGGACAAGATCGTCGGCGAATATCGCGACATCATGGCCATCATCCTGGACTTGATCGACATTCTGGAACGTCCGGAGCGCATCAACCAGATCATCGGTGACGAGCTGTCCGCCATCAAGACCCAGTTCGGTGATGCACGCCGTTCGGAAATCGAGCCGTTTGGCGGCGACATCAATATCGAGGACCTGATCACCCCGCAAGACATGGTGGTGACCATTTCCCATACCGGCTACATCAAGACCCAGCCGATTGACGACTACCGCTCGCAACGCCGTGGCGGTCGTGGCAAGCAGGCTGCTGCCACCAAGGATGACGATTTCATCGACACCCTGTTCGTGGCCAATACCCACGACTACGTGCTGTGCTTCTCCAGCAAGGGCCGCTGCTACTGGATCAAGGTCTACGATCTGCCGCAAGGCGGTCGCAACAGCCGTGGCAAGCCCATGGTGAATGTGTTGCCGCTGGCCGATGGCGAGAAGATCAACGCCTTGTTGCCGATCAAGGCCTTCACCGATGCCGAAGCCGTGTGCGACGAAAATGAAGACGAGGAAGCCGCCGCCCTCAAGGCCAAGGGTCCGTTCATCTTCATGTGCACCGCCAACGGCACGGTGAAGAAAACCCCGCTGGAAGCCTTCTCCCGTCCGCGTACCGCCGGCATCATCGCCGTGCGCCTGGAAGAAGGTGACAACCTGATTGGCGTGGCCCTGACTTCCGGCAACGAGCAGATCATGCTGTTCTCCGACGGCGGCAAGGCCGTACGCTTCAGCGAAACCGACGTGCGTCCGATGGGTCGCACTGCCGCAGGCGTACGCGGCATGATGCTGGCCGAAGGCCAGCATGTGATTTCGCTGCTGGTCACCAATTCGGAAGAGCAGCAGGTGCTGACCGCCAGCGATGGCGGCTATGGCAAGCGCACCCGTACCGGCGAATTCCGTCATACCAGCCGCGGCACCCAGGGCGTGATTGCCATGGACCTGACCGACAAGACCGGCCTCAAGCTGGTGGCCGCCAGCCTGGTGGAAGACAGCGACGACGTGATGCTGATCACCACCGGTGGCGTGCTGATCCGTACCAAGGTATCGGAAGTACGCGAAACCGGCCGCTCGGCCCAGGGCGTACGCCTGATCAACCTGGACGAGGGTGAAAAGCTGATCGGTCTGGAAAAAGTGGCCGAAGGCGAGTCGGACGAAGAGGCTGAAATTGTTGATGGTGATGTGGTCGACGGTGAAGACAACGCCGCCCCGGCTGCTGACGCCGCCAGCGCAGGGGAAGCCGAGGCATGACGGCAACGCCTGCCAATGCGCAGGTGCTGGAGACGATGAGCGCGCTCTTCGTCTCCTTGCCGCACTGCGCCACCCTCGGTTTCCAGTACCTGGGCACCGAGGGCCGCAAGCCCACCCTGAAAGTGGAGTGGCGCGAAGACCTGGTGGGCAACCCGGCCAGCGGCACCATTCACGGCGGGGTGATCACCTCGCTGGTGGATACCACCAGTGCCGTTTCGGTCACCGCCTGCCTGCCGGACTTTGAAACCATTGCCACGCTGGATCTGCGCATTGATTACCTCAAGGCAGCCACGCCGGGCAAGGCCATCTACTGCCGGGCGGAATGTTACCGTCTGGCCAGCCAGATCGCCTTTACCCGTGCCGTGTGCTACCACGACGATCCGGCCGACCCCATCGCCCATGGCGTGGCCACCTTCATGCGTGAATCCAGCCGCGCCTCCATGCTGAAAGAGGGGGCGTGATGAGTGAATTCATGCAGCAACTGGCTGCCCTGCGCGATGACAATAATGTCGCCGCGCTGTGCGAGGCCATTCCCTATGCCCGCCTGATGGGGGTGGAAGTCAGCACGGGTGACGATGGCGAATTGCTGTTCCAGCTGCCGTTTTATCCGCGCAATGTCGGCAACACTGTCTTGCCGGCGCTGCATGGCGGGCTGATCGGCGGTTTTCTGGAAAATGCCGCGCTCTTGCACCTGATCTGGCATCGCGAATCGCTGGAAGCGCCGAAGATTGTCGATTTTTCGCTGGATTACCTGCGCTCCGGCCGTCCACAGACGCTATTCGCCCGCTGCGAGATCACCAAGCAGGGCAAGCGTGTGGCCCATGTATTGATCGAAGCCTGGCAAGAAGACCGCCGCAAGCCGGTGGCTGTTGCCCGGGCCCACTTCCTGCTCACGCAGTGACACACACCGGCATGGCCTGCCGGGTCATGCCGCAACATTGAAGCAATGACTGAGGACAGACATGGCCAAGGTGTATAACTTTTCTGCCGGACCGGCGGTATTGCCCCACGAAGTACTGGCTCAGGCCCAGAGCGAAATGCTGGACTGGCACGGCTCCGGCATGTCGGTGATGGAAATGAGCCATCGCGGCAAGGAATTCATGGAAATCATCCATGATGCCGAGCACGACCTGCGCGAGCTGATGCAGGTGCCGGCCGGTTACAAGGTGCTGTTCCTGCAGGGCGGTGCCTCCATGCAGTTTTCCATGGTGCCGCTCAACCTGCTGGGCGACAAACAGTCGGTGGATATCGTCAATACCGGCCACTGGTCCAAGCTGGCCATCAAGGAGGCGCGCCGTTATTGCCATGTCAACGTGGTGGCCAGCAGCGAAGACCGCAACTTTGCCTATGTGCCGGCAGAAGAAAACTGGCAGCGCGACCCCAACGCCGCCTATCTGCATTACACCTCCAACGAAACCATTGGCGGCCTGCAGTTCCCCTTTGTCCCGGCCGACCTGGGCGTGCCGCTGGTTTGTGACATGTCGTCTGACTTTCTGTCACGCGAAGTCGATGTCAGCAAGTTCGGCCTGATTTATGCCGGCGCGCAGAAGAATATCGGCCCGTCCGGCCTGGTGGTATTGCTGGTGCGCGAAGACCTGCTGGGCCGCGCTCGAGCCGATCTGCCGACCATGCTGAATTACCAGACCCACGCCGATGCCGACTCCATGTACAACACGCCGGCGACCTATCCCATCTATATCGCCGGCCTGGTGTTCAAGTGGCTGAAGCAACTGGGCGGGATCAAGGGCATGGCAAGCCGCAATGCGGAAAAGGCCGGCCTGTTGTATCACGCCATCGAGGCCAGCGAAGGCTTCTACCATACCCATATCGATGCACCGTACCGCTCGCGCATGAATGTGGTGTTCCGCCTGAAGGACGAGGCGCTGGAAGAAAGCTTTCTGATGGAAGCGCGCAAGAACGGGCTGATCCAGCTCAAGGGCCATCGCGTGGTCGGCGGCATGCGTGCCTCCATCTACAACGCCATGCCGATCGAAGGCGTCAAGGCGCTGGCCAATTTCATGCAGGACTTCGCCCGCCAGCACGGCTGAGCAGTATTGTTCTGCTGTGGCGACAGTGTGTGCAAAAACCCGTGTTCTACACGGGTTTTTTCTTGTGCGCGGCAGTCTTATGATGGATGACCATAACAATAGCGGAAATCATTCCATGGATCGCTCCCTCCAACGCTTGCTGCTCGCCGGCGGCCTGATCGTTTCGCTGGCCATGGGCGTGCGCCATGGCTTTGGCTTTTTCATGCCGCCCATGACCAGCGCCTTTGGCTGGAGCCGCGAAAGCTTCGCCTTTGCACTGGGCATGCAGAATCTGGTGTGGGGCATGGCCCAGCCCTTTGCCGGCGCGCTGGCTGATCGTCACGGCCCGGGCAAGGTGCTGCTGGGTGGCGGCCTGCTGTATGCCCTTGGCCTGCTGTTGATGACCGTGTCCGCCACGCCCACCCTGTTCAGCCTGTCCGCCGGTGTGTTGCTGGGCCTGGCCTTGTCCGGCACCACCTATAGCGTGATTTTCGGCGTACTGGGCCGTACCGTACCTGCTGCTTACCGCTCACGCGCCATGGGCCTGACCGCTGCGGCGGGCTCGTTCGGCCAGTTCGCCATGGTGCCGCTGGAACGCTCGCTGATCGATGGCCTGGGCTGGCTGCCAGCCTTGCTGGTGCTGGGGGCTTGCGCCTTGCTGATGCTGCCGCTGGGGCGTTGGTTGACCCGCCAGGCCGCCGCGCTGCCGCAAACTGCGCAGTCGCACAGTCATCCCCACTTGCTGCAAGGCATGCTGCATACCTTTGGCCGCGCCTGGACCGAGCCGGGTTTCCGCTTGCTGATGGCCGGTTATTTCGTCTGTGGTTTCCAGGTGGTGTTTATCGGCGTGCATCTGCCGGCTTATCTGCGTGACCACGGCATGGGTGGCAATGTCGCCAGCCTGGCCCTGGCGCTGATCGGCTTGTTCAATATTTTTGGCACCTTCCTGTTTGGCGAGGCGGGCAGCCGCTTTGCCAAGCCCCCCTTGCTGGCGGGCATTTACCTGGCGCGCAGCATTGCCATCGGGCTGTTTCTGCTGCTGCCCCTGTCCGTGCCATCGGTACTGGTGTTTGCCTCGGTCATGGGCTTTCTGTGGCTATCCACCGTGCCGCTGACCAATGGCGTGATTGCCAGCCAGTTTGGCGTACAGCATCTGGGCATGTTGTCCGGCGCAGTGTTTTTCTCGCACCAGGTAGGCAGCTTTCTTGGGGTGTGGCTGGGTGGCAAGCTGTACGACCTGAACGGCAATTACAATGTGGTGTGGGGCATTGCCATCGTGCTGGGAGTCATGGCCGCACTGGCCAACCTGCCGATCCGCGAGCGCGCTTCCGCCGCCTTTGCCGAGCGGGCAGCCACATGAAAACGGCTGGCTGGTTGCTATTGGCTGCCATCATTCTATTGGCACTGCTGGCCATGTATCAGCAGCCACGCTTTATCCTGTCTTTTGCCGATCTGATTACCGCTTGCTTCTGACAATAAAAAGGAAAGTCTCATGCTGACAAGTCAAGTGCTCTCCAGGCTGCAAACCATCTGGGAGCAGGGTGAACGCCACGATGCCGCGACCGGCGAACGGGCACAGAAAAACCTGTTCATCACGCCGGATACCGGGCGTTTTCTCTACCAGTTGCTGCGCCATGCCAATCCGCAATGCGTGCTGGAGATTGGCACCTCGAATGGCTATTCCACCCTGTGGCTGGCGCTGGCCCTGCGCGACCGCGCCGGCAGCATCACCAGCCTGGACATTCTGCCCGCCAAGCAGCAGCAGGCCGCCGCGCATCTGCAAGACTTTGCCCTGAGCGACAAGGTGACGCTGCGCTGTGAGGATGCTGGCGCTTATTTGTCGGCGCAGGCAGACAGTAGCGTGGATATGGTGTTTCTTGATGCAGACCGTAGCTGTTACGCCGCATACTGGCCGGCTTTATGCCGGGTTTTGCGGCCGGGCGGGCTGATCGTGGTGGACAATGTGTTGTCGCACGCCGCGGAATGTGCCGATTTCATACGACTGGTGCTTGCGACGGAAGGCTATCTCGCGGAAACTTACCAGATTGGAAAAGGCCAGTTTGTCATAGTGAAAGATTGATTACGTGTCAGAAGAACTGCTGAAGCAACACCGCGACGCCATCGATGCCATCGATGTGGAAATTCTCAATCTGCTGAATAGCCGCGCCAATCACGCCCGCGAGATCGGCGAAATCAAGGGCGGCGGCATCATCTACCGCCCGGAACGCGAAGCGCAGGTACTGCGCCGCATCCAGCAGCTCAACCCCGGCCCGCTGCCAAATGAAAGCGTGGCGCGGCTGTTCCGTGAGGTGATGTCGGAATGCCTGGCGCTGGAAAAGCCGCTGTCCATTGCCTATCTTGGTCCGGAGGGTACGTTTACCCAGCTGGCCGCCACCAAACATTTTGGTCATGCCGCACATACCGTGGCTTGCGCCTCGGTGGACGAAGCCTTCCGCCTGGTGGAATCGCGCGCGCTGGATTATGTGGTGGCCCCGGTGGAGAACAGCACCGAAGGCGCGGTTGGGCGCACGCTGGACTTGATGGTCAGCAGTCCCTTGCGCATCTGCGGTGAAGTGGTGCTGCGCATTCATCACCACCTGCTGCGCAAGCAGGAGGGGATGGCCGGCATTAGCCGCGTCTATGCCCATGCCCAGGCTTTGGCGCAGTGTCACGAATGGCTGAACAAGAACCTGCCGGACAGTGTGGAGCGCGTGTCGGTGGCCAGCAATGCCGAGGCAGCACGCCTGGCCAGCGAAGATGTCCAGGCGGCGGCGATTGCCGGTCAGGCGGCGGCCGAGCGCTATGGCCTGGTCAAGCTGGCGGAAAACATCGAAGACGAACCCAACAACACTACCCGCTTCCTGGTGCTGGGCCATCAGCAGGTGGGTGCCACCGGGCAGGACAAGACCTCCATCGTGGTGGCCGCCCCCAATCGTCCGGGCGCGGTGCACCAGTTGCTGGCACCGGTAGCCGACAATGGCGTCTCCATGACCAAGTTCGAATCACGGCCATCGCGCGCCGGCCTGTGGGACTATGTATTCTTTATCGACATGGAAGGGCATCACGACGATGCCAATGTCGCTACCGCGCTGGCCGGGCTGGCGGAGCGCACATCCTTCGTCAAGGTATTGGGTTCCTATCCGCAAGCCGTTTTGTAAGCTGATCGACATGCCATGCGCAGCCGGGCTGGAGCATCCACCCGGCTGCAGCTTTTTTGAGGAAGTGTAAAGATGAAGTCCGTTTGTCTGTTTTGCGGTTCCAACAAGGGCCAGCGCCCGGAATACATCGCCGCCGCCGCTGATTTTGGCCGCACGCTGGCCGAGCAGGGCATTACCCTGGTGTATGGCGCAGGCAAGGTCGGCCTGATGGGCGTGGCGGCCGATGCCGCACTGGCTGCCGGTGGCAAGGTCATCGGCGTGATTCCGGAATTCCTCAAGGCCAAGGAAGTGGCCCATCTGGGCCTGACCGAGCTGCATGTCACCGACACCATGCACCAGCGCAAGGCCATGATGGCCGAGCTGGCGGATGGCTTTGTGGCACTGCCCGGTGGCTTTGGCACATTTGACGAGCTGTTTGAAATCCTCACCTGGGCCCAGTTATCGGTACATGACAAGCCGGTAGGGCTGCTGGATGTGGCCGGCTTTTACCAGCCGCTGCTGGCGCTGACCCGGCATGCCGTGGCCGAAGGATTTGTCCCGGCCAGCAATATGGAATTGTTCAGCCACTCGCCCGACATCCTCACACTGCTGGATGCCATGCGCAGTTATCAGCCGCGCCACACCGCCAAGTGGCTTGATCTGGCCCATACCTGACCCCACCTGCAAGGCATCGTCATTCATAAAGCCCACCATGTGCGACAGTCGCAGTAAAACCATTGCCTGGCGCGTGAAGCGCATCGTGAGCGGCCCGCTGGTGCTGCTGGCAGCACTGCTTATCGCCTTTGAGGAATTCGCCTGGGACGAGCTGGCGGCGATAGTGGCCAGACTGGGCCGGTTGCCGCTGCTGCGCCAGGCCGAACGCTGGATTGCCAGTCGACGGCCAGCCATCGCCCTCAGCCTGTTTTTGCTGCCGGTGCTGGGCCTGTTGCCGGTGAAACTGATGGCGGTGTTGCTGATCGGCCGTGGCCATGCCTTGCTTGGCTTGCTGGTGATCCTGCTGGCCAAGGTAGTGGGCACCGCCATTGCGGCGCGCCTGTTCGAGCTGACCCGTGACCAGCTGCTGCAGGTGGCGTGGTTTGCTCGCAGTTATCAGGCTTTCCTGCGCTTCAAGGCTTATGTGTTTGAACGACTGGCCGCCTCGCGCTACTGGCAGGCCGTGCAAGCCTTGCGCCAACAGCTGCGCAACAGACGACCGGCGGTATGGATGCGGCTGGGACGCCGCCTGTCGCGTCAATGGCAGCATTTGCGCAAATAGCCGGCCGCCGGCAGGCCGCAGCGTTCTGGTAGAATCGGGCAGTCAAACCGTCAGGTTCCGTCTGCGCCTGCAGTGACAGGCCGGATCTTCCCTTGCAGGAACTCAGCATGATTATTGTGATGAAGCACCACGCCCCTGATGAATACATCCAGGCGGTAGTAGACAAGATTCGCGCCGCCGGATTGAGTGAACATGTTTCGCGCGGCACCGAGCGCACCATCATCGGCGCCGTCGGTGACGAGCGGGTGTTCAGCCCGGATGCCTTCGAGCTGATGCCCGGCGTGGAGCGCGCCATGCGGGTGGTGAAGGATTACCGCATTGTCTCGCGCGAGGTGCATCCGGCAGACAGCGTGGTGCAGGTGCGCGGCCAGGCTTTTGGCGGCCAGGCCATCCAGATCATTGCCGGACCAGCTGCCGTGGAAACTGCCGAACAGATGGCACAGTGCGCGGAACTGGTGAAGGCTGGGGCCTGCCGCCTGCTGCGCGGTGGCGCCTTCAAGCCGCGTACCAGTCCCTATGCCTTCCCTGGCATCGGTGTGGCCGGGCTGGAGCAATTGCGCCAGGAGTCACGCCGCCATGGCCTGCCCATGGTGAGCGAGCTGCTGGACGTGCGCATGCTGGAAACCTTTCTCGAGCTGGATGTCGACATGATCGAGATCGGCGCACGCAATATGCAGAATGTCGGACTGCTCAAGGAAGTGGGGCGGATCAACAAGCCGGTGATTCTCAAGCGCGGCCCGGCCGCCACCCTCACCGAGTGGCTGATGGCGGCCGAGCACATCGCCGCAGGTGGCAACCACAACATCATTTTCTGTGAACGCGGTGTGCGCAGCTTTGAGCCGAGCTATCGCAATATGCTGGATTTGTCATCCATCCCGGTATTGAAGCGTGAAACCCATTTGCCCGTCATCGTCGATCCCAGCCATGCCGGCGGCAAGGCATGGATGGTGTCCTCCCTGGCCAAGGCGGCCATCGCGGCAGGTGCGGATGGGCTGATGCTGGACATACACCCGGACCCGGCCAATGCCTGGTGCGATGGCGAACAGGCGCTCAATCCACAAGCCTTCCGGCAGTTGCTGGATGAGCTGGCGCCTCTGGCCGCTGCGCTGGGGCGCAGCCTGGCCTGAGCGGCAGGTTGAAAGGAAAAACCGGCCATGGGCCGGTTTTTTTATGAGCTGGCCGGTGTGTATCAGGTCCAGCCCAGTAGATAGGGAGCCAGCCAGGCCCCCAGCAGCATGCTGAGCAGCGGCGACAGCAAGGTGCTGGCCAGCAGCAGGCCCCAGCTGAGCTGATTACCGCCATTACGCTGCAGCACAACGGCAAACAGCCGGTATAGCAGATAGCTGAGCACCACCATCACCGGAGGCAGCATGACGTAGGCGGCCATCGGGCGCCAGTCCAGCAGCGGCGACAGCAGCAGGGTGCCCAGGCTCAGTGTCAGCTGCGAACAGAGCAGGGCGCTGATCAGCGGCGGCTCGCCGGGAAAACGCAGTCCGCGTCGCGAAGCCCTGGCCGTGGCCAGCAGCCAGATGGCGGCGCTGAAGGCCAGCCAGACATAGCAGTAAATAAAGGGCAGCCAGACCGGCCGCAGCACGGGGTAGGGTTCAGCGTGACGGAACAGTGCGGCCAGCATGAAATAGCCCGCCACGAAGGCCGTGATGGCCACCGGGCTGCGTGCCGCGATCTGCCGCCAGAGAATGTGCAGGTAGTAACTTACCAGCAGGAGAATCAGGATCCAGCCGCCCAGCGTTGCCGTCATGCCTGTCCCAGTACCCGCAGCAATGCTGCTGAAATGAGCTCACCCATCTGGGCCAGATAATGGGTGTGCATGTCGAAGGTAAAGCGCTGGGCGTCGTCACTGGCCAGCACCAGCAGGCCAAAGGCCGCGCCACTGGCATCGGTCAGCGGGATCTGGCTGAAGGACTGCAGCACCGGCGTGGCCGGGAACCAGCCCAGTACCTCGTCGTTGACATATGGCCCGCAGTAGGGGGCGGACAGATTGCGCGCCAATGCCTGCACTTCATGGCGGGCATTGAACAACGGGGAAGCCTCGGCAGCCGGATGCCACAGGCGCAAGGCCATGCGTTCCAGCGCGAAATCCTGCTGAAAACAGCTGGCCAGTCCGTCGGCCACCTGTTGCAGGGTGAGGCAGCGCTGCAGCGTCAAGGACAGACGGTGTGCGCTGTGGATGATCTGGTCGTTGGCCTCGCCGTGGCGGATGAGTTGATGCAGGCGCGCTTCCAGCTGACGGTTGCGGTCTTTCAGCTCCAGCATCTGCCGGTCAGCCAGCGACACCACCACGCGGTCCTGCTGTGCGGCAGCAGCGCGCAGCCCGAAGCGGTCGGCATGATGTTGCAGGAAGTCCGGATGATTCTCCAGGTAAGCCAATACCTCGTCGCTATGCATCAATCACATCCTTTTCTTGGGGGGTGGTCCGGCAGCTCAGACTTCGATTTCACCCTGGAAAACGGTCATGGCCGGGCCGGTCATGCGTACCGGCTGGCCTTCGCCATGCCATTCGATCTGCAGGTCGCCACCGCGGGTATGCACCAGCACTTTGGCATCCAGCAGGCCACGGCGAATGCCGGCGACCACAGCGGCACAGGCACCGGTGCCGCAGGCCAGGGTTTCGCCGGCGCCACGTTCGAACACGCGCAAGCGGATTTCCTGCCGTGACACGATTTGCATGAAGCCGGCGTTGACTCTTTCCGGGAAACGGTGGTGGGTTTCAATCAGGGCGCCCAGTTGCTGTACCGGTGCAGTATCGACACTATCGACCACCTGAACGGCGTGCGGGTTCCCCATCGATACCACGCTGATGTCGCAGCTGTAATCGGCGATGTCCAGCGGATAGGTAATGGCTTCGCCTTCGGCGACAAAGGGAATGTCTACCGGACGGAAGCGTGGCACGCCCATGTCGACCACTGCCTGGTTCTGGCCAAGGTATTCCGGAATGATCACGCCCTTGGCGGTTTCCACCCGGATGGCCTTTTTGTTGGTCAGTTTCTGGTCGCAAACGAATTTGGCGAAACAGCGCGCACCATTGCCGCATTGCTCCACTTCGCTGCCATCGTTATTGAAAATCCGGTAGCGGAAGTCGTTGTTTTCTGCGTGGGGAGACTCCACCAGCAGCAGCTGGTCGAAGCCGATGCCAAAGTGGCGGTTGCCGAGCTGGCGGATTCTGTCGGTATCCAGTGAAACGGTCTGTCTGACGCCGTCTATCACCATAAAATCATTGCCCAGGCCATGCATCTTGCTGAATTTGAGTCGCATCGGAAAAGGTCCGGTCTCAGGGTTGGCCAAATGCCTTCCATCATAACTGATACGCTAAGCCTGTCCAGCTTTCAGGGGTATTCGATTGACACCTTACTAACCAGTAAGTAGAGTTTCCGCATGAAACCTGCCGCCGACGCCAAGAACGATACCAGCAAACGCATTCTCGACATTGCCGAGCAGCTGTTGCTGACGCGCGGCTTCAATGCTTTCAGCTACCAGCACATCAGCTCGGAACTGGGAGTGCGCAATGCCGCCATCCACTATCACTTCCCGAAAAAGAGCGACCTGGGGGTGGCGCTGATCCAGCGTTATCGCCGTCGTTTCCAGCGCTTTGTCGATGCCCAGCACACGCTGGCTCCGCAGCAGCAACTGGAACGCTATTTCACCCTGACCGATGCCTACTTCGAGCAGGACCAGCAGATTTGCCCCAGTGGCATCCTGACCACCGAATACCAGACGCTGCCCGCCGAAATGCAGGCAGAGGCCAATGCCTTTGTCGACGAGATGCGCGACTGGGCGGTACGCATCGCCGCGGCGGGGAGGGACGATGGCAGCATGCACTACGCCGGCACGGCCGAGGCCATGGGCTTGCTGATGCTGGCCGCCCTGCAGGGCGGACTGCAGCTGGCGCGTACCGATCAGTCGGTATTGCCGGCACTGAAGCTTCAAATCCGGGCCTTGCTGGGCCTGGCCACACCACTTCCATGACATAACAAAGAGGGCTAACACGCATGGACTATCAGAAAAACAGCATGAGCCGCATCGCTGACAAGGTGGGGAAACTACCGCCTGGCCTGCGCAGCAGGGTGCTTTCCCTGTTGTTTGGCCGCCTGGTGCCGTTTCTGGCCACTTCCGGCCTGCGCTTCGAACAAGTGGGGCATACCCGGCTGACAGTATCCATCCGCAATCAGCGCAAGGTGCAGAACCATATCAAGGGTGTGCATGCGGCTGCCATGGCCTTGCTGGCAGAAACCGCCAGCGGCTTCGTGGTGGGGATGAATGTGCCGGATGACAAGCTGATGCTGCTCAAATCGATGAAAGTGAATTACACCAAGCGCTCCCAGGGTGATATGCGGGCCGTGGCCACCTTGAGCGATGCACAGATTCGCGACCTGTACCATATTGACAAGGGTGAAACCCTGGTTGAAGTGACGGTAACCGATGAGTCTGGCGAATCGCCCATTCAGTGCGAGATGGTGTGGGCGTGGATTCCCAAGAAACGGCCGCAATAAGGAGCAGGCGATGCAATGGCAGACCTTTAGCGTCGAACAGCAGGACAAGGTGGCACTGGTGCGCTTCAATCGCGCCGACAAGGCCAATGCGCTGAACCAGGCCATGTGGCTGGAATTGCAAGCGGTGATGGAGTGGGCGGATGCCGAGCCGACCGTGCGAGCGGTGGTGCTGGCCGGGCAGGGCCGGCATTTTTGCTCCGGCATCGATCTGGCCATGCTGATGGGCATCCAGTCGGTGATCGCGGATGATTGCGAAGGCCGCAAACGCGAAAAGCTGCGGCGGCTCATTTTGCAGCTACAGGACACCGTCTCCAGCCTGGAGAACTGTCGCAAGCCGGTGGTGGCCGCCATTCATGGTGCTTGTCTGGGGGGCGGGCTGGATATTGCGCTGGCGGCTGATTTTCGCTTTGCCGCAGCCGATGCGGTATTTGGCGTGCGTGAAGTGGACATCGGCATGGTGGCCGATGTGGGGACACTGCAGCGCTTGCCCGATGTGGTCGGGCAGGGCGTGGCACGGGAAATGGCGCTGACCGGACGCGATGTGGGCGCCGAAGAGGCGCTGGCCATCCGCCTGGTCAACCGGGTGTTGCCGGATGCCGACAGCGTGCTGGCCGCAGCACTGGAAAGCGCACGGCTGATGGCGTCCAAGTCACCGCTGGCGGTGCGGGGCAGCAAGGAAATGCTTAACTACGCGCGTGACCACAGCGTGGCCGACAGCCTGAATCATGTGGCCACCTGGAATGCCGCCATGCTGCTGTCAGAAGACATCCAGCAGGCCGGCATGGCCATGATGACACGCCAGGCCGCCAGCTTTCGCGACTGAGCTGGTGCTCTGCATGAAAAACGGCAGCTTTTGGCTGCCGTTTTTCTTTGGCGATCACGCAAATGCTTATTGCGCTGCACTGGCTGCTGCTGCGGCCGGCTTGGCTACCGATTCCCACTTGCCATTCTTGAGCTGATACAGGGAAACCGTACCATTCATGATATTGCCCTTGGGGTCGAAGGCGATTTCACCGGTCACGCCTTGCAGCTTGGTCTTGGCCACTTCCGGCAGGTACTTGGCCGGGTCGGCCGAGCCGGCACGCTTCATGGCTTCGATCATCACGCGGGTGGCATCGTAGGTGTACGGTGCGTAAGCCTGGATTTCGGCATTGAAGCGCTTCTTGAACTTGTCGTTGAAGGCAGCAAAGCCCGGCATGCTTTCCTTGGGAGCGCCAGCGCTGGAAGCGTAGCTGCCATCGGCATCCTTGCCGCCCAGCTTGCCGAATTCGGCAGTATTCACGCCGTCGGCGCCCATGAAGTCAGCCGTGATGCCCAGTTTGCGCATCTGCTTCACCATCGGGCCAGCCTGGGCATCCATGCCGCCGTAGAACACCAGATCCGGCTTTTCGCCCTTGATCGAGGTGAGGATGGCCATGAAGTCGGTGGCGCTATTGGTGGTGAATTCACGCTTGATCACCTTGCCACCTGCAGCTTCCACCGATTTGGCGAAGTCATCGGCCAGACCCTGGCCGTAGGTGGTGCGGTCATCGATGATGGCAATACGCGTACGCTTCAGGTCGCCCACGGCAAATTTGGCCAGCGCCTGTCCCTGCTGCTGGTCATTGGCAATGATGCGGAAGGTGTTCTTGAAGCCTTGCTCGGTGAACTTGGGGCTGGTCACCGAACCGGCAATCATCGGAATGCCAGCGTCGGAGTAGATTTTGGAGGCCGGAATCGCCGCGCCGGAGGTCAGGTGGCCGATTACACCGGCAACCTTGTTGTCGACGAAACGCTGCGCTACCTGGGTAGCGGTTTTCGGGTCGGCCTGGTCGTCTTCGGACACGACTTCAAACTTGACCGGCTTGCCGTCCAGCTTGAGGTTTTCTGCCGTGGCTTCTTCGGCTGCCAGCTTCACGCCATTGTCGGCATCGCGGCCCCAGTGGGCGAACGGGCCGGTCAGCGGATTGGCAGAGCCGATCTTGACGATGACTGCATCGCTGGCGGCTGCGCCGGCCGATGCGTTTTGTTGCGGAGCGGCTGCATCCTGCTTGCTGCAGGCGGCCAGTGCCAGTACGGCAGCGGTGATAAGGGTAATACGCGGGAGATACATGGAAATGCCCTGGTCTAATTAGAATTGGATAAGGGTCATTCGCCACGAAAGCTTTTGGCATTTCATGTCAGCACACCCCGGGGGTGGTGGGGTCTGTTGATGGCATGGACTGGATACAATCGACGCCACTGACCCGGACATTTTTGTTGTTCTGCAGCATTTCGTCAACCTTTGCGGCTGATCCAGATCAGCTTGCCGTCAAAATGGAGGGCTAGTCTTTGGCGGGAAGCATAAAAAAAGCGCAGCCTGAGCTGCGCTTTTCCGGTAAGGCGAGAGGGCTTACTGTGCTGCGCTGGCAGCAGCAGGTGCGCCGCCGACAGTGGAAACCACTTCCCACTTGCCGCCCTTGACCTGGTACACGGTAACGGCACCATTCTTGATGTCGCCCTTGTCGTCAAAGGTGATCTTGCCGGTTACGCCGGTGTAGTCGGTCTTGCCCACTTCCGGCAGGTATACCTTGGGATCGGTGGACTTGGCGCGCTTCATGGCGTCAACCAGTACGCGTACGGCATCGTACTCATACGGAGCGTAGATTTGCACTTCGGTGTTGAACTTGGCCTTGAACTTGTCGTTGAAGGCAGCAAAACCTGGCATCTTGTCGCGCGGAACGCCGCAGCTGGAGGAGTACTGACCTTCGGAAGCCTCGCCGGCCAGCTTGATGAATTCCGGAGTCTGCCAGCCGTCGCCACCCATCAGCTTGGCCTTGATGCCCAGGCGGTTCATCTGCTTGGCCAGCGGGCCGGCTTGTGCGTCCATGCCGCCGTAGAAGATGACATCCGGCTTGGTGGCCTTGATGGAGGTCAGAATGGCATTGAAGTCGGTTGCGGTGTTGGTGGTGAATTCACGCTTAACCACATCCACACCCTTGGCCTTGACGGCTTTTTCAAACTCGTCTGCCAGACCCTGGCCGTAAGCGGTACGGTCGTCGATGATGGCGACCTTCTTGGCTTTCAGGCCGTCAGCAGCGAACTGACCCAGCGCCGTGCCTTGCTGCACGTCGTTGGCGATCACGCGGAAGGTGGTCTTGAAGCCTTGCTTGGTGTAGTCCGGGTTGGTGGCGGACGGTGAAATCTGCGGCAGGCCGGCGTCGGAGTAGATCTTGGAGGCCGGGATGGTGGTGCCGGAGTTCAGGTGGCCGACTACGCCGACCACGCCAGCATCAACCAGGCGCTGGGCAACCTGGGTGCCGATTTTCGGATCGCCCTGGTCATCCTCGGAAACCAGTTCGAACTTGACTTTCTTGCCGCCGATCTCAACGCCTTCGGCGTTCAGGTCTTCGATGGCCAGCTTGGCGCCAAATTCGTTGTCTTTGCCCAGATGCGAGATCGGGCCGGACATCGGGGATACCTGACCGATCTTCACGGTCACGTCGCCGCCGGTGCTGGCGGCAGCTGCGGGAGCGGAAGCAGCACCAGCAGCCGGTTGCTCTTGTTTGCCGCAGGCAGCCAGGGTCATGGCGGCAGCAGCGATGAGGCTCAGACGAGCATACTTATTCATATTTTATTTCCCCTGATCTTATCTATGTAGACTTGGCGATCTCTGCGGGCAGTCTGATTGAAATTCAGACCTTGCCCATTACTGATTCAGGCCATTCTTTTGGAATGGCTACCAGCTGCGCTGATTATGGGGAGCAGTTTGCGCGAGTGTCAACGGGGTTTATTCGGACGTTTAAAATTTATTTTTGCGCATGTCAACGGCTGGCCCCAAGCGACTGTGCGCGCTGCTGGCGCTGGGCAGTATCTTGTTCTATAACTTCCTGCCAGCCTTGAAGATTTTTCCCCACAATGCCGGCCAGCGCAGCAATCCATTGCGGCTTGTCATTCAGGCAGGGAATGTAGCGAAATTCTCCGCCGCCGCTGCTCTGAAAGCTGTGTTTGCCTTCCATGGCAATTTCTTCCAGCGTTTCCAGGCAGTCGGATACGAAGCCGGGGCAAATCACATCCAGGCTCTTGGTGCCGGCCCGGCCCAATTGCTCCAGCGTGGCACTGGTATAGGGTTGCAGCCATTCGGCCCGGCCAAAACGGCTCTGGAAGCTCACCACATAGTGCTCCTTGCCCAGGCCCAATCGTTCGGCCAGCAAGCGGCCGGTTTTCAGGCATTCGCAGTGATAGGGGTCGCCCTTGTCCAGGGTGAAGCGAGGCACGCCGTGAAAACTCATCAGCAATTTTTCTGCTCGGCCATGCTGCCGCCAGTGCGCCTGCACTTGCTGCACCAGTGCATCGATATAGCCAGGATCATCATGAAAGTGGCGTACCGTGCGCAGTTCGGGCATGTTGCGCAGCTTCATCAGCACGCGGAATACATCATCCAGCGCCGTGGCACTGGATGAGCCGGCATATTGCGGGTACAGCGGCAACACCAGCAGCTTGTCCACGCCCTGGGCGCGCATGTTCTGAATGACGGTTTCGACCGAGGGCTGGCCATAGCGCATGGCGTAGTCGACCACGACATTGCGCATGCCTTGCTCGCCGAGTAAGCCCTTGAGCAGGCTGGTCTGTTTGCGGGTATTCACCAGCAGTGGCGAGCCATCCTTGCTCCAGATGCTGGCGTATTTTTCGGCAGATTTTTTCGGGCGCACATTCAGGATGATGCCATTCAGGATCAGCCACCACACGGCCCTGGGAATTTCGATGACCCGGGTATCCGACAGGAATTGCTTGAGATAAGGGCGTACCGCCTGACCGGTGGGCGCTGTTGGCGTACCCAGGTTGATCAGCAAAACGCCGGTCTTGGCGGAAGAGTCGTGGCTGAAGGGGGGCTCTGGAAGGTATCCGGACATGGGTTTCTCGCTACCGATGCTGGGTTGCGCCACCGGCAGGATAGCCGGTGGCCGAGTTGAACTGCTGCAGGGCTGGCGTGCCGGCTTAGTCTTCGCGTGCCGGCGCCAGTACCGTGCGGTTGCCATTGGTTTCCATGGCGGAAACCAGGCCTGCACTTTCCATTTGTTCGATCAGGCGGGCGGCGCGGTTGTAGCCTATGCGCAAATGCCGCTGCACCGAAGAAATCGACGCCTTGCGGGTTTTGACCACGATGGCAACCGCTTCATCGTACAGCGGGTCGGACTCGCCGCTGCCATCGACATCGCCACCGCTGGCGGCCGCACCCTCATCCGCCTCGCTCTGGCCGCTGAGTATGCCTTCAATGTAGTCGGGTTCGCCGGTGGTCTTGAGGAATTCCACCACATGGTGCACTTCGTCATCGGCGACAAAGGCGCCATGCACCCGATTGGGGTAGCCGGAGCCAGGCGGCAGATAGAGCATGTCACCCTGGCCCAGCAGGGCCTCGGCGCCCATCTGGTCGAGAATGGTGCGACTGTCGATCTTGCTGGAAACCTGGAAGGCAATCCGTGTCGGAATATTGGCCTTGATCAGACCGGTAATCACGTCCACCGATGGCCGCTGGGTGGCCAGAATCAGATGAATGCCGGCGGCGCGGGCCTTCTGCGCCAGACGGGCGATGAGTTCTTCGATTTTCTTGCCGGCAACCATCATCAGGTCGGCCAGCTCGTCGATCACCACCACAATCAGGGGCAGGGTATCCAGCGGCTCCGGGGTTTCCGGGGTCAGACTGAAGGGATTGGGGATTTTCTCGCCCGCCTTGTCGGCATCCTTGATCTTCTGGTTGTAACCGGCCAGATTGCGCACGCCCAGCTTGGACATCAGGCGATAGCGCCGCTCCATTTCGCCAACGCACCAGTTAAGGGCATTGGCAGCCTGTTTCATGTCGGTGACCACCGGCGCCAGCAGATGCGGAATGCCTTCATAAACCGACAATTCCAGCATTTTCGGATCGACCATGATCAGGCGCACTTCACGCGCGGTGGACTTGTACAGCAGCGACAGGATCATGGCATTGATGGCCACGGATTTGCCGGAGCCGGTCGTACCGGCCACCAGCACATGCGGCATCTTGGCCAGATCCACCGTTACGGGCTGGCCGGCGATATCCTTGCCCACGGCAATGGCCAGGCGTGATGTCATGTTCTGATAGCCATCGGAGCCGATGATTTCCGACAGCCGCACGATCTGCCGTTTCGGATTGGGCAGCTCCAGACCCATATAGGTCTTGCCGGGGATGGTTTCCACCACCCGCACCGAAACCAGCGACAGGGCGCGCGCCAGGTCCTTCATCAGATTGACGATTTGCGCACCCTTGACGCCGACGGCCGGCTCGATTTCATAGCGGGTGATTACCGGGCCAGGGTAGGCGGCAATCACTTTGACATCCACGCCAAAGTCGGCCAGCTTGCGCTCGATCAGGCGCGAGGTGTATTCCACGGTTTCGGCGGATACCGGCTCGTGCTGGTCCTTGGGCGCTTCCAGCAGGCTCAGTCCGGGCAGCTCGCCACGGTCCGGATCGGCAAACAGCGACTGCTGTACCGGTTTTTGCACCTTGGGCGATAGCGGCACTTCAGCCAGCGTGGCCTCGATGCGGACCGGGGTCTTGTCTTCCTGTTTTTTCTTTTCGGTATTGACCTTGGCCTCGCGCTGCTGGGCAGTCTCGCGGCCGATTTCCCGGTCCTTGCGCGCCTGCCAGCCATGCCACAGCTTGAGCACGCCATCTTCCAGCGCGCCGCCGATTCTTTCCATGATGTCCAGCCAGGACAGACCGGTGAACAGGGAAAAGCCAATGGCGCCGGTCACGGACAGCAGCAGGTAGGCGCCGGACTGGCCCAGGCCGTGCGCCAGTGCCTTGCCCAGCCAGTGTCCCAGCATGCCGCCGGCAGTCAGCGGCAGGTTCAGCTGTTTGCTGGCCAGCACAATGCCTTCCACGCTGGAACTGGACAGCAGCAGCAGGAAGAAACCGCCCATGGCGGCCAGGGTCATCGGATTGAGGCGAAAGCCCAGTGTTTCCATGCGGCGGTAGCCCCAGGCGATAGCGACCAGGCAGAACACCACCAGCCACCAGGCTGACAGACCGAATACATACAGCAGCATGTCGGACAGCCATGCGCCAAAAGCACCGCCGTAGTTGCGCACGGTGGGATCGGAAGAGCTATGTGACCAGGAAGGGTCTTGTGCGGAATAGCTGGCCAGCACCAGCACCAGGTAGACCGCAGCAACGGCCATCAGCAGCCACCAGGCTTCGCGCAGCAGGCTGGCAAGCTTGGGCGGTAATGGCGTTTGACTGTTCTTGACGACGGCCTTTCTTTTGAAAAGTCGCATTTTTCTCGTTATGGGCTATGACAGTGGCTGATTATAGCCTGACAAGGCCATTCGGAGTGGCTGGCGTTGTCAGGCCGCCGGCCGGCGCGCCGGTTCAGCGCGGATAGAGTGCCCCCAGCACCCTTGGCCCGCTGGCACCGGTCACGTCTGGCAGATTGGCTGGCTGGCGCTGGCAGAAACTCCAGGCCAGCCAGGCAAAGGCAGCGGCTTCCACCTGATGCACCGGCAAACCCAGTGCGGCAGTGCTGCGGATCACCTGCTGCGGCAGTCGCTGCTGCAAGGCCCGCATCAGCGCACCATTCAGCGCGCCACCGCCGCAGACATAGACGCTGGCGGTGTCAGGGCAATGGCGGTCGATTGCATCGGCAATGCTGTGGGCGGTCAGTTGCAGCAGGGTGTGCTGCACATCCGCCGCGGCAATGGCGGGCTGCAATGCCAGTTGGGTTTGCAGCCAGGCAAGATCGAACAGGTCGCGCCCGGTACTTTTCGGTGGTGGCAGCCGGAAAAATGGCTCATTCAGCAGCTGTTGCAACAGCGGTGCATGCAGCTTGCCACTGGCCGCCCATTCGCCATTGGCGTCGAAGCTGGCTCCGGTATGATGCTGGCACCAGGCATCCAGCAGCATATTGCCAGGACCACAGTCGAAACCGATGACCGGCGCACCCCGGCTCAGGCGGGTCAGATTGCTGATGCCGCCGATATTCAGGATGACGCGATTTTCCGCATCACTGGCAAAAACGTGCTGGTGAAAGGCCGGCACCAGTGGTGCGCCATGACCACCGGCGGCAAGGTCACGGCTGCGAAAATCGCCGATGACATCAATGCCGGATAGCTCGGCCAGCAGCGCGTGATTGCCGATCTGCAGCGTGTAGCCGGCATGTGGGGCGTGGCGGATGGTCTGGCCATGGCAGCCGATGGCCGTAATGGCCGAAGGAGGGAGCTGCTGCCCGGACAAAAGCTGCGCCACCACTTCGGCATAGAGCCGGGCCAGCTCATTGCCCAGGCGTGCGGCACGATCCAGCTCATTGTCGCCCACCGGCTGCAGTTGCAGTACCTGCTGGCGGATTTCCAGCGGAAAGGCAAGAAAGCTGTCGGCCTCGACGCAAGGACGGCCCTGCGCATCCATGCTCAGCAATACCGCGTCCACACCGTCAAGGCTGGTGCCGGACATCAGTCCGATATAGCGCTCCGTCATCTGCTTCGGTCTTTCCATCAATCCAGTTGTGCAATCATTCCCGGCGTGTCGCGCAATAACGCCAGCTTGTCACTCAGCTGGCGGCTGAGTTGGGCAAAAGCCACGCGCTGGGCATCAGTCAGGCCGGGGGCGGGCAGGGCGGCGGTGGCTGGATCGACGGCCTGGCCATTGAGTTTTACCTCGAAGTGCAGATGCGGCCCGGTAACGCGCCCACTGCTGCCGACATAGCCCAGCACATCACCGGCCCTGACCGGCTTGCCCGTCTTCACGCCGGGGGCAAAACGCTGCATGTGCGCATACAGCGTGCTCAGCTTGGCATTATGTCTCAGGGTGATGACTTTGCCATAGCCATTCTGCGTTTCTGCGGCACTGATCACGCCATCGGCCGGCGCAACAATGGGGGTCCCCGGTGCGGCGGCGTAATCCACGCCCTGGTGCATGCGCAGCGAGTGCAGCAGCGGATGATAGCGGGTGCCAAAGCCCGAACTGATGCGGTAGTTCGCCACCGGCTGCTGGCTGAACCCCTTTTTGACCGGTCGGCCGGCCGCGTCGTAGTAGGCGCCACTTTCACTGTCATGGGCAAAATAAAAGGCGCGATGCCATTGGCCGCCACGGCTGATTTCAGCGGCCAGGACATTGCCATTGGCAATGGGGCTGCCGTTGTGGATCAGGCTTTCGAATACCAACTGGATGCGGTCGCCGGGCTGCAGGCTGTCCAGCGCAAACCGGTCGGCAAAGATGTCCGCCAGCTGCGCCACCACTTCGCGCGGCACGCCCGCCGCCTGCAACTCACGCGGGGCACTGCGGCGAATGGTGATGGAGCGCAAGCTGTCGATGCTTTCTGTGGTCAGCGGGTCGGCACTGGCCTGCCATTGATCACCCTGCTTGGCGATGGCTACCAGCACTTTTTCGCCGTTTTCGTCATCATTCAGAAAACGCAGGGCGTACAACTCGCCCTCATCGCTGGTTTCCACCGCCAGCGTGGCGCCGGTGTTCAGCTTGAGCAGGTCGCGTGACAAGGGGCTGGAATAAAGAAAACGCCGTGCCTCGCTATCGCGCACGCCCAGCCGGTTCAGGACCCTGGCGATGGTGTCGCCACGATTCACCGTTTCACTACGCCAGTAGCGTGTTGCAGTGGCTGGCGGGGTAAAGGCTGGCAAGGCCAGCTTTTCGGTGACCATGCGCTGGCGCAGTGCGGCGGCTGCATGCGGATCACCCGGTGCCACGGCAAAGGCCGTGACCATGCCAAACAGGGGCAGGCTGGCGGCGAGGCCAAGCCAGCTCAAGTGGTGATTGATCAGGCGGCGGGTACAATTTTGCGGTAACTGCAGCAGTTT
Organism: Aquitalea sp. ASV15; assembly: GCF_016429115.1. NCBI lineage: Bacteria > Pseudomonadati > Pseudomonadota > Betaproteobacteria > Neisseriales > Chromobacteriaceae > Aquitalea > Aquitalea sp. ASV15. The sequence continues at coordinate 39,316 of NZ_JAELTZ010000011.1, forward strand.
GCGATAATTCATGCTTTGGTGGACGCCATGCGTGCTTCCGGGAAAATACAGGGTTTGTGACAAGTGGCAGTGCGCCCGACCAACTTGGTTGGATCGGGCTGTCATAAGTTCCGAAAACCATCCATTCAATGAAGGACTTGGCCGTGCTGCCGAGTGCTGTGCGGGCAGAAAACCTGCCCGCCACCTGCCTGTACCTCAATCAATGAAGCTGACACTGCTGATGCCCGGCCTGAGCTGGCTGGATGCCCATGACGGGGCCGAAGTTTGTCGCGGACTGGCGCTGCCTGCCTTGTCCATCCTGCTGGGACGCGGAAGCCGCCGCCCCCTGACCAGTACCTTGAGCCAACTCTATCAACAGCCGCTGGGCATGCCTGGCGCCAGCATCGCCAGCCAGCTGGCGCAACGCGCCGGACTGGGTGCCGGCCACTGGCTGCTGGCCGATCCGGTGCATGTGCGCATCGACCGTGACCGTGCCCTGCTGGCTGATGTCGGCGTGATGAGCATCTCCCAGCACGAAGCGGACGCCTTGCTGCTCAGCCTGAATCAGCACTTTGCCGAAGACGGACTGCAATTCCATGCGCTGCAACCAGGCCGCTGGCTGCTGCAACTGCCAGAGGCCAGCCGCGCCAGCTTTACCCCACTGCCCGATGCCGTGGGCGAAAACGTCAACGAACATCTTCCCGCCGGTGAGCGTGGACTGCACTGGAGCCGCCTGCTCAACGAGATGCAGATGCTGCTGTACATCCACCCACTGAATGATGAGCGCGAGGCACGTGGTGAACTGGCGGTCAATAGCGTCTGGCTGTGGGGCGATGCCGTCGAGGCAGGGCGGGGTAGCGCCGTGGAGCGGCCGGATCTTGTTCTGGCCGATGATGAGCTGCTGCAACTGCAGGCGACGGCAGCCGGACTTCCCTGCGACGCGGCCCCATACGCTTGCGAAGGCTTGCTGGCGGCTGCCGGCAAGAGCGAGCATGTGCTGCTGGTACAAGATGCCTTGCTGGCCGCGGCCCAGTACCGCGACGCCTGGGGCTGGCGTGAACAACTGCAACGCATGGAGCTGGACTGGTTCGCGCCCTTGCTGCAACTGCTCAAGCAGGGGCAGCTGCAACAGCTGCGACTGCTGAGTCACGGCCCGGCCGGGTTCGAGTTAACCGTTTCCCGCCCTGCACTGTGGAAATTCTGGCAACGGCCGCAAGCGCCGGCTGCCCTGTACTGAGAACGCCATGTCACGCATTGTTACCCGCAGTGTCTCTGCGCACGCCCATTCCGCCCTGGTCGCCCAGGGGCTGAGCCCACTGATGGCACGTCTGTATGCCGCCCGCGGCATTGCCGGCAGCGACGAGCTGGACTACACCCTCAAGGCCTTGCTGCCTTATCAGCAAATGAAAAACATCCAGGCCATGGCCCGACGGCTGGCCGACGCCATCGCCAGCGGCCAGCGCATGCTGGTGGTGGCCGATTACGATGCCGATGGTGCCACCGCCTGCTCGGTCGCGGTCAAGGGCCTGTCCATGCTGGGCGGCAAGGTGGACTTCATCGTGCCTAACCGCTTTGAGTACGGCTACGGCCTGACGCCGGAAATTGTCGAACTGGCCGCGCAAAGCCAGCCCGACATCATCGTCACCGTGGACAACGGCATTGCCAGCGTGGCCGGGGTAGAGCGGGCGCGTGCACTGGGCATCGAAGTATTGATTACCGACCATCACCTGCCGGGCGACACGCTGCCGCAGGCGCTGATCGTCAATCCCAACCAGCCCGGCTGCGAATTTCCCTCCAAGAATCTGGCCGGGGTGGGGGTGATGTTCTATGTCTTGATGGCCTTGCGTGCCGAGCAACGCCAGCGCGGCGTATACGCCGGCAAGACCGAGCCGAATCTGGGTGAACTGCTCGACTATGTGGCGCTGGGCACGGTGGCTGATGTGGTCAGGCTGGATCAGAACAACCGCATCCTGGTGGAAAACGGCCTGCGTCGCATGCGCGCCGGCCGCATGGCACCGGGCATTGCCGCGCTATTTCGCATTGCCGGCCGCGCCCACTACAAGGCCAACACCTTTGATTTGGGCTTTACCCTGGGGCCACGGCTGAATGCCGCCGGGCGACTGGATGACATGAGTCTGGGCATTGCCTGCCTGCTGGCTGGCAATGAAAGCCAGGCCATGACGCTGGCGCAGGAGCTGGACCGGCTTAACCGCGAGCGCCGTGTAATCGAACACGGCATGCAGGACGAAGCGCTGGCCGTGCTGGCCAGCATTGATCCGGCCGACCGCTACACGCTCACCTTGTACCGTGACGACTGGCATCAAGGGGTGGTGGGCATTGTGGCCTCGCGCCTGAAGGAACGCTTCCATCGCCCCTCCATTGTGTTCGCCCCCGGCGACGAAGGGGAAATCAAGGGTTCGGGCCGCTCCATTCCCGGCTTTCATCTGCGCGATGCGCTGGACCTGGTGTACAAGCGCCATCCCGGCCTGATCCTCAAATTCGGTGGCCATGCCATGGCAGCTGGCATGACACTGACAGAAGCACGTTTTGGCGAATTTCAGCAGGCCTTCGAACAGGTGGCGCGTGAACTGCTGGATGAAAACCAGCTGACCCGTACCATCGAGACCGATGGCGGACTGGATGCGCGCGAGCTACATCTGCCCTTTGCCGAAGAACTGGCGGCCGAGGTCTGGGGACAGGGCTTTCCGGTTCCGTATTTTTACGACCGCTTTGCCGTGATGAGCCAGCGCGTGGTGGGAGACAAGCATCTGAAGCTGCGCATTGCCAAACAGGGGCAGGAATTTGACGCCATGCTGTTCAATCAGGTGGACTGGCTGCCGGACAATATCAATGCCGTCTACCAGCTGGTGGCGAATGAATGGCAGGGGCGCAAGGAGTTGCAGATTTATCTGCAGCACTGGGCGGCGGCGGAGTAAGGCATCGTAATTAAGAAATTTCCTTGGATATTCAAGGGCATTGTTTGATTGAATTGCACGATAGCTACATTTATTGTTGAAATTTTTACAGTGAAAGAGGGTGCACTGTGTATAAAACAATAAAAATGCTATTGTATTTACTGGCAATCTTTTTTACTGACTTTGCATATGCAGCCTGCACCACCAGTGCTGGCCCAGGAAAGATTCTGACTTTTACACTTTCCAATTACACCCCTCCCAGTTTTAATCCCACGGTAGCCATTGGCACCGTTCTTTACACTCAGACCCTGAATGTAAATGGTGTTGGAACCGTGAATTGTCCTGGCGGGGTGAGAAAATCCGTCTATCAAGGGGTGAGCACCTACGGCGCCTATAATGCGACCTACAACACCTATCCAACCAGCATTGACGGAATCGGCATCCGCATTGGCCCTGCTGGCAGTTTTTGGCCGGTGCTCCCTCCGGACCGGGGGAGTAATCCAACCATTACTTACTCCGCATTCAATATCCCCTTTGCCTTGATCAAGACCGGGCCCATCACGGCCGGCGGCACCCTGAGCGGAGAAGTCGCTGGCATATGGGTTGAAAATTATGCCACCCAGGTTGTGACAATCAACTGGGCAGGTGCAGTGGTGGTACAGCCTGTGGTTCCGACTTGCACACCGGCCACTTCCTCAATGACGGTCAATTTTGGTAGTCACAGTGCCGCGTCTTTCGCGGGAATAGGTAGCACCACGCCGCCCTTGCCTTTTAATTTAACCTTGAACTGTGGCGGAGGGAGTGCCGGCTCCAATACCAGGGTTTACATTACACTGACCGACTTAAGCAACCCATCCAACATCAGCAATACTCTTTCATTGAGCGCTGATTCCACCGCGAAGGGGCTGGGGATTCAGATTCAAAATAATGGGAAATTGATCAGTTACGGACCGGACTCCACTAGCGCCGGCAATACCGGTCAATGGTTTGCCGGATCGGCAATGAATGGCATTTTCAGCATTCCCCTTTCGGCAAATTATATAAGGACAGGCAGCATTGCCGCCGGGACAGCCAATGGCAAAGCAACATTCACGCTTAGTTATCGATAGGCTGATTGGTTTTGACATGGCTCCGGCTGAGGAATCAGCCTGTGGAATCTGCAGCAGCAATAGCTAGGCCATGGCGCAGCACGGTCGATGGTGGATGACGCTGCATTATTGGCAGCGCGCACATGGCGGTGGCGGCCATCCAGTCCGTGGCGGAGTAAAGCGGCAAGGTTACTGGTAGCGTGGTTGCCCGATGGCCAGTTGGTCGTGATCGCGATAGTGGCTGCCCGGCCCCAGCGACCAGGCCCAGCCGGCCAGACTGCCATCCGGCAAGGTGTAGAGTCGGATGGTGCCGCGCCCAATACCTGTTTGCTGGCTGCCATCCTCGCGGTAGCGGGTGTCGCCTTTCCAATGGGGGCCCGATGAATCGATCACTTCCACAGCCCACTGCACAGTGCCATCGATTTGCGGCTTTTGTTGCGGGTTCAATAACTGTGGCAGGGCGTTGATGATCATCACATGGCCGGTGTCTTTTTCATTCTGGTACTTGGCAGCAAAGATATCGCCCGGCTGCACCTGCCCGATTCCTGCGCGCCGGATAAAGCCCTGACTGGCGGCGATGGCCTCGTAATAGTTTTCTGCCTTGGGATAAGCCTTCCAGTGGCCATGCTGCACGGCAGTCAGTGCCTGACTGTTGAGGCGCTCGAACAGGGCATCGATCAGGCCACTGCAGTCGGTCTTGACTTCCGGCTCACTGACTCGGCCAAACAGTCCCCAATCTCCCTTCCAGCGCACCCAGCCATTGTGCTGGTAACTATTACGTGCCGGACTGACTTCCTCCAGCAGTTGACGGGCCAGCTGCAAATGAGGCGGGACTTCATCGGCAGCGGCCAGGGATGCATGCAGAATCAGCAACAGGAACAGGAAACGCATAAGGGGAAATCGATGGAGCGGAATGCTGCATTATCACCGCAGGCGCTGCCACCGACCACCCCTGTGTTACAACACCCCTTGCGCCAGCATGGCATCCGCCACTTTGACAAAGCCGGCGATATTGGCACCGCGCACATAGCTGTGGCGGCCATCCGGCCCGCGGCCGTGGGCCAGGCAAGCCTGGTGAATGCCCTGCATGATGGAGTGCAGGCGCGCATCCACCTCGCCATGACTCCAGTTCAACCGCGCGGCGTTCTGGCTCATCTCCAGGCCGGAGGTGGCCACGCCGCCGGCATTGCTGGCCTTGCCCGGGGCATACAGCACGCCAGCCTCCTCAAACAGCCGCACGGCTTCCAGCGTGGAAGGCATGTTTGCCCCCTCTGCCACGCAGCACACGCCATTGGCAATCAACTGGCGCGCATCAGCGGCATCCAGTTCATTCTGGGTGGCGCAGGGCAGGGCAACATCCACCGGCACGGACCAGGGGCGGATGCCGGCATGAAACGGTAGCCCCACGCGGGCCGCATAGTCGCTGACCCGACCATACAAATGGTTTTTCACCTCCATCAACTCAGCCAGTTTCTCCGGGGTAAAACCGGCCTCGTCAATGACCGTGCCGCTGGAGTCGGACACTGTCAGCACCCTGGCGCCCAGCTCCATCGCCTTGGCCACCGCATATTGCGCCACATTGCCGGAGCCAGACACGCTGATGCGCAAACCCTCCAGCGACAGGCCGCGCGTCTGCAGCATTTCCTGGGCGAAATAAACCGTGCCAAAGCCGGTGGCTTCCGGGCGCATCAGCGAGCCGCCATAACTCAGCCCCTTGCCGGTAAACACGCAGTCCGCACGATTGTTCAGCTTCTTCACCATGCCGGCCATATAACCCACCTCGCGGCCACCGACACCGATATCACCCGCCGGCACATCGGTATCGGCACCGATATGGCGTTGCAGTTCGCTGGCAAAGGCCTGACAGAAACGCATCACCTCGGCCGGGCTCTTGCCCTTGGGGTCGAAGTCGGCTCCACCCTTGGCCCCACCCATCGGCAGGGTGGTCAAGGCGTTTTTCAGGGTTTGCTCAAATGCCAGAAACTTCAGCACCGAGAGATTCACTGAAGGATGAAAGCGGATACCACCCTTGTAAGGGCCAATGGCCATGCTGTGCTGGATCCGGTAGCCACGATTCACTTGCACCCGCCCATGGTCGTCGCTCCAGCAGACCCGGAACATCACGATGCGCTCCGGTTCGACCAGTCGCTCCAGCAAAGAGTGCTCGGTATAACGCGGATGCTGCTGTAAAAAGGGCTCCAGGCTGGCGATGACCTCGCTTACCGCCTGCAAGTATTCCGGCTGGTCTGGGTTGCGGGCCTGGATGTGCTGTAAAAATGGCTGAAGACTGGGCATGATGAATGGCTTTGCAAGCAGTGGGTTTGAATGACGTTGCCGTGCAACGGCGGATGGCTATTTTGTCCCAGAATTGCCGTGCCATTGCCTTGGCAGGTGATATTGGGAATATTCTTCGAGCGGAACGGAAATACAGCGCGCCTGCTCAGAAATCCTCTGGCCGCGCATGCCCGGCAATGCAGCTTGCCGGCACGCCTCATGAATTGGTACGAAATCAAATAATCAGTTATGCTTGCCCGCAACCGACATGCTGCAGGAAGAACCGATGATTGAGTTGGCACTGGGTATATTGCTGGGCGCGACAAGCGGCCTGCTGCTGGCGCGTTACCAGCTGCTACGCCGCCAGCAGCTGGAATACCAGCAATGGCTGCAGCGCGAAGCCACCTTGCAGGCACAGCTGCAGGCCGCGCAGGACAATTACGCACAGGCGGCACAACGCGAGGGTGCCTTGCAGCAAGAACTGGCCGGTTTGCGCCAGCAGTTGAACGAGGCGCAACAGCAAACCGCAGCACACTGGGCCAGCCGGCAGGAGCAGGCCAGGCAGCTGGAGCAACTGCGCAGCGAATGGCAGCAACAGCAGCAGCAACTGCGCCAGTACGGCGAGGAAGTGGTGCGACTGGGCGGCCGGGAGCAGGAGCTGCAAACCCTGTTGCAACAGGAAAAACAGCAATCTGCCGAAAAACTGGCCTTGCTCAGCGAAGCGCGCGAAACGCTCGGCAACCAGTTCAAGGCATTGGCCAGCGACATCCTGGAAGAAAAGTCCAAACGGTTTACCGAGCAGAACCAGCAAAACATCGGTGCCATGCTGGGGCCGTTGCACGAACGCATCCAGGGTTTTGGCAAGCTGGTGCAGGACACATATGACAAGGATTCCAAAGAGCGGCTGACGCTGGAGCATGAATTGCGTCGCCTGCAGGAGCTGAATACCCGGCTGAACCAGGACGCGGTGGCCCTGACCCAGGCACTGACCGGTGCCAGCAACAAGACCCAGGGCGGCTGGGGCGAAATGGTGCTGGAAAAGGTGCTGGAAACATCCGGTCTCAGCCGTGACCGCGAATACCGGGTACAGGTGTCGGATGTGGTGGAGACCGAAGATGGCCTCAAACGCTATCAGCCGGATGTGGTGATCGACCTGCCGGAAGGCAAGCAGCTGGTGGTTGATTCCAAGGTCAGCCTGAATGCCTATGTACGCTATGTGGCCAGCGATGACGCAGTCGTGCGCGAACAAGAGCTGAAGCTGCATGTGGCGGCCATCCGCCAGCATATCCGCAGCTTGTCGGAAAAGCGCTACCAGGACCTTTACCATCTCAATACCGTTGATTTCGTCTTCATGTTCATCCCGGTCGAGCCGGCTTACCTGCTGGCGGTGCAGCATGACATGAGCCTGTTCAATGAGGCTTTCGAACGCCGCATCATGATTGTCGGCCCCAGCACCCTGCTGGCCACCCTGCGCACGGTGGCCAGCATCTGGCGCTACGAATACCAGAACCAGAATGCCCAGGAAATTGCCCGGCAGAGTGGTGCCATGTACGACAAGCTGGCTGGCTTTGTCGGCAATATGGAAAAGCTGGGCAAGCAGCTGGACAGCACCCGCGACACTTTTGGCGATGCGATGAGGCAACTCTCCAGCGGCCGCGGCAATTTGCTATCCAGTGCGGAAAGACTGCGCAAGATGGGCATCAAACCCAACAAGCAGCTACCGGGGCACTTGCTGGACGCCGGCGCGGAAGAGGGGAGCGACGAGTGAGGCGGCCCGGCAGCAAAGAGCGCACAAACTCCGGGCCTGCCTGCTTGTCGCAGACGGGGGATGAACAATGCCGCGCAAATGGTAAGATAGCGCCCGGCGAAACATGAAACAGGGTCGCCGCCTTGCGGCCCGCATTGATAACAGGAGTAACAGTATGGTGTTCTTCAAGATCCCGATGCGCAATTCCAGCGAATGGGAAAAAATGTACGATTTCATCGTGGTGGAGATGAAATCCGCCGACGAACTGGATGATGTGCTGTCCGCCACCCTGTACGACGTATTCGGCGAATTCGATGACGAGCAGCCGGAACACTGGCAGCCGCAACAGCTGACACTGGAACAAGCGCTGGCATCCGGCTGGCCGATTTTCAGCTACGCCATGTATCAGCGCGAAAAAGACATCGAATAAGCCAGGCCCTTACGTCTGCCAAAGCAAAAGCCCTGATTGATCAGGGCTTTTTTGTTATTGCTCGGCACCGCAATGGCAGGTTTCAGGGGCAGGGATTGGGCATGCGGCTGTGAATGGCTTCCAGCTCCTGCAGCACGGTTTCATCCAGTGTCAGATGAATGCTGTCCAGGTTTTCCTGCAGCTGGGGCAGGGTGGTCGCACCAATGATATTGCTGGTGACGAAGGGACGGCTATTGACGAAGGCCAGCGCCATCTGGGCCGGGCTCAGGCCGTGGCGTTGCGCCAGTTCGACATAAGCCTGCGCCGCCAGCGCGGCGCCTTCACTGCTATAGCGGGTAAAGCGCTCGAACAGCGTCAGGCGCGCAGCGGCAGGGCGCGCGCCGTGCAGATACTTGCCGGACAGGACGCCAAAAGCCAGCGGCGAATACGCCAGCAGGCCAATGTTTTCCCGCCGGCTGAACTCGGACAGGCCGATCTCAAACAGCCGGTTGAGCAGGCTGTAAGGATTCTGGATGCTCACCACACGCGGCAAGCCGAGATTTTCCGAGGCTTTCAGAAACTGGGCCAAGCCCCAGGGCGTTTCATTGGACAAGCCGATGGCACGGATTTTACCGGCATCGATAAACTCCTTGAGAATGGCCAGTGTTTCCTCGATCGGCGTGCTGCCATCCGGATCGTCCTGCCAGGGGAAGCCAAGCGCACCAAAGGTATTGGCGGTGCGATCCGGCCAGTGCAGCTGATACAGATCCAGATAATCGGTTTGCAGGCGGCGCAGACTGTCATCCAGCGCCCGTGTCAGGTTCTTGCGGTCGAAGTGTGGCTTGCCATCCCGAAAGTGGCTTGGCCGCTTGGGGTCAGTCGCCGGACCCACAGCCTTGCTGGCCAGCACAATGCGCTCACGCAAACCGGATTTCTTCAGCCAGCTGCCGATATAGCTCTCGGTCAGTCCCTGGGTTTCCGGCCGTGGCGGTACCGGATACATCTCGGCAGCGTCGATCAGATTGACGCCATGCGCCAGCGCCATATCGATCTGGCTGTGCGCTTCGGCTTCAGTATTCTGTTCACCCCAGGTCATGGTGCCCAGTGCGATTACACTGACCGAGACATCGGTATCACCCAACTTGCGGTATTGCATGATGCTTGTCTTTCTGTGCGGGTGGGTCAAGCCAGCTATGGTAGCGGGCCACAAGCCGGGTGAGAAGCCGGACATGACCACGGCAAGAGCATGGTTTGGCTTTGTGCCGTGGTTTACGTAAGTTCGCATAATAGGGGCTTATGACACACTACGCCGTCATATCACACTATGAAAAAACCTTTGTTCCTACGTCTGCGTTTGTCGTGCCAGTAACTACTTGCACCACCTATGCTACGTTCCGCGCGCGTCGAAAAAAAACTGACTTTATGTATTCTCGCGCCTGCTCGTCTTTCGTCATTTCGTAATCCAAACAAGCCCTTACTTCTGTTGGGTCTAGTTCTAGAATGTCCGCTATGCGATAGGCTGCTATCGGTGGCGGATGCCTTTTCCCTTCTATTATTAGACCTATCTTTCTTGGGTCTATTAGTAGCTGTTTGGCAACACCGTAATTGCTCGTAATTCCTTGTTTTTTCTTGATTTCTTCCACGTATTCGCAAAAATTTTTCACCTTTTCTCTTTCCTTTTGTTTCATTATTCCCTTTTAGGGACTAAACTCCTGTTTTGATAGTCCCTTCTAGGGACTAAACGGGAGCCTACAATGTACCGTTCTGTAGCCTTTGCGGTTTGCAAGTCTTCGCATGGCTTTACGTCTGACTGTCTGTTCTTGGCAGGCTCCTTGACTGTTCGCATATCGTTTAGCGGTTATCACTCCCGCACTTTCACTGTAGAGGTTTCCCATGGCTGAACCCCAAGCTCGTCCCAATGCAAATCGCGCTCTCATCGTTGGCCGCATCAAAGAAGCACGGCGCAACGGTGAGTTCACTCATACCGTCATTTTGATTCCCGCTGCTGACGAATTCAGCATGCCCGGTGTGTGTGAAATCTCCTCTAAGAAACGCCTTGGCGCATCCGGCGATGACGTGCAAGTCGTTGTCGATGTCACTGGTTACTTCGGTAAGTCATTTCAGGCTACCGATAAGGAAACCGGTGAACGTGTCACCCGTCGCCCGGTTCAAAACGTCCTCCGCGCAATTGAACAATAAGCCATGGTCTGCCAAACGACACATACACGCGCTGGCGCAGCCGACACGGAAGGGGCTACGCCCCACGGGGAGGTGGCGCAATGAGCGTGTGCGTCGTGCAGCAGCCCACTGGCTCCCTGAATGTCACGACTGACTCTCCCCAGTCGTGTCAAGGCTACCTTTTGCTTTCCCCGCAAGAGGTAGCTGCCCTGCAGCCGATGTTCCCGCCTCTTTCCTTGTCTGATGGCGCTCTTATTTCCGGCTCTATCTTACTCGTTTGGGGCAGTGCCTGGCTCTACAGGAATATCGGCAATTTCCTCGCATCTTCTCAAGGTGAAAACACATGAAACACATTTTCCGTGTTGGCCGCTTTGGCCGTGGTGTTGTTGTAGCTGCTGCTGCTACTGCTGTTGCCGTTCCGGCCTTTGCTGACTCTACTACCGGTGTCGATGTTTCCAGTCTGGTTACTCTCATCGGTACTGGTCTGGCTGCGGTCGCCGCTATCGGTGCCGCTGTTCTGGGCGTCCAGGGTCTGATCAAGCTGTATGGCATGGTTAAGGGCGCTCTGGCCCGCACTTAATCGTCCAGCTTGAACTGGCAGGGGTGGCATCTGCCACCCTTTTTTTATTCTGTGACAGGGGTGCGTAATGTGGCGGGCTATTTCGTTATTATTGCTTTTGTTGGGGCTGGCTGGATTCTCTTCCGTTAGTCATGCAGATTCGATTCCTTCTACAGCGACAATAACTAACAAAATTGCAGCTGTTTATGCTGGTGACCAGTTGTGGGTTGGCTCTACTACTGATGATCCAGTTTGGGTTTGTAATCATTTTCATCTTTCCGATTGTTCGTTGCAGACTCAAGGAATTAATTGGTCTGTTGGTATTTATTCCGGAACCTTTGTCGTTACTTATTCCTGTCCTTCTGGTTATACCCCTTCATCTGATCAGAAAACTTGTAGTTCTTCTCAATCCAATCCTTCGACCACAACGTGTACTGCTTCACAGATGGCTTCATATTGTGGATCTAATGCAGGTCACTCGCTTTCGTTTGATTCAAGCTATAACGATATTGTCAATGGTAGAACTCGTGTTTGTGATAATCATTACCCCACACCCTCCGGTTGTTCTATGGATAAAACTATCGGCTGCACTGCTGCCCGTTCTTTTCCATCTTCTGGCTCTTGGGTTTATAACGGGAACATTTGTAATGTTTCTGACCCTACTGAAATGCAAAATCAGCCAGCAAATTCCGGCGCATGCGGTCCCGGTGAGTATTACGGTTCTGTTAATGGCGTAGCTGGATGTTATAGCGGTGGTCCTGTTCCGCCTTCCACCGCCCCCGTTGCTGATTCTTCTACTGGCAAAGATGCTAATGGAAATTGCGCCACTGGATATATTGGTTCTATTAATTCATCTGGCTCTTTGCAGTGCTATCCCAATACTCAACCTGACCCCAACGCTAATTGTCCTTCTGGTTGGAATAAAATTTCTACGGGTCAGCAGACTGTTTGTGTTGACCCAAATTCAAAACCCGGAGATCCAGTTCCATCTAATTCAAACAATGGTGGATCTTCATCATCAGGTGGTTCTAATTCGACTGGTGGAAACGCTTCTAGTCCATCTTCTGGCAAGGGTGATGCTTCCGGCTCTGGTACTCAAGACCCTGGTTCATGTACTGGCATGCCTGATTGGGTTTGTAATTTAGGCGGTGGTTTGTCTGGTCCTGACGGTTCGTCACCTTCTTCCCTCGCCGGTTCTGGTGGTGATATTTCTTCCATGCTTGATACCACTGATTTCTTTGGTGGTGGTGCTTGCCCTGCGCCTAAAGTCGTTGTTGTCCCGCTTTACATTACTGAGTGGAATTGGTCTATTGATTACAGCCCTTTCTGTGACATTGTTTCTCGCTTACGTCCTGCTGTTATTGCCTGCGGCTTTTTAGTTGCTGGCGCTATTATTCTCAAGAGGTAATTACCATGCCAGCTTGGTTGATTCCTGTTGTTTGGGGTGTGATCACTTCAATTTTGAATGCGCTTATTGCTCGTATACTTACCGCAATTGGCGTTGGTTCTGTCACATTTATTGGTGTTAATTTAATCGTCGGTAAATTGAAAACGGCGATTATGGGCTTCACATCCGGCTTTGGTTCTGATGCTGTAAACATTCTTGGAATGTCCGGTCTTGGTGTTTGTTTCTCGTTATTATTTAGCGCTTATACAATCCGCCTTACATTAACCGGCATGGATAAGGCTGGTAATTTCTCGCAGATTAAGTTTTCTGGATTTGGGGGCAAGTGATGTCAACCGTGCCTTTTTTTATTTTTCCTCTATCGTGGTTGATTGCTTCTTTAATTTTCGCACTCCTTACTGAAAAGTCATTTAATCATCATAATTTACTCTCCGTTCTAACTTTTATATCTCTAAATATTTCATTTATTTTTTCCATTATTGTTATTCTAGGGTTTATAAAATGATTTACCTTATAACCGCAACACCGGGCAGTGGTAAAACTTTATTTACTCTCCAATGGCTTAAAGAAAAGGCTGATAATGAAAACCGTCAAGTTTATTACTCAGGCATTCCACTATCTGACAAAGGCAAAGAATTGCTTGGCTGGATTGAACTGGAGGACCCTGAAAAATGGTATGAATTACCTGCTGAGGCCATTGTGGTCATTGATGAGTGCCAAAGAATATTTGGCGTTAGGCGGTCAGGTGGCGTTGTTCCAAAGCATGTATCAATGTTCGAAACACACCGTCACCTCGGTATCGACGTTGTTCTTATTACTCAGCATCCAAGCCTTATGGATGCTCATATCCGTAAACTTGTGGGGACGCATCGTCATTTGGTTCGTCAGTTTGGCGCTCAGCGTTCGACATTGCTTACATGGCAAGAGGGTTGCCAAGAAAACCCGAACTCTCGTTCTGCGACTAAATCATGCTTGGATAACAAGGTATTCGTTTTTCCGAAGGAAGTTTACAGCTGGTACAAAAGTGCCGAAGCCCACACCCATAAATTCCAGATGCCTAAAAAGCTCAAGCAGCTTTTAATTCTCGCCGTATTCGTTGTATTTGCTTTGGGCTTTCTGGGCTGGAAGCTGTACCAGATGTTCTGGGTGACGCCTCACCAGATGCAAGCGCAGCTTGCGCCCGGCGCTCCGAACCCACAACAGTCGGGGGCTGGCTCCCCCTTACAAGGTGGGGCGGTCAGCGCCGGGGGGAAACCTCCGAAAACCATTTTAATGGCCATTCAGGAGAGGATTCCCCGTATTCCAGATTCTCCTGAGACTGCTCCGCGATACGACGACTTGGCTGTGCCGCGTACCTTTCCACGTATTGTTGCTTGCATTGCCAGTACCAAGAAGTGTGGCTGTTTCACTCAACAGGGTACGCCTGTTGATCTCCCCCTGGACAAGTGCAAGGCGAGGGTAGAGCGGTCGGAGTTTGACCCCTATGTTGATGATCAGCAGGCGCGCAGGGATGACCGCTATGCTGAACCGCGTAGCGTAGTTCCTGAGACCAACCAGCCTCGCCAATACCCGCTGCAAGGCCAGCAGGTGGGGCAGGCTGCACGTTCTCTTGAGTTCGGCGACTCTGACCCGCAGGGAAACCGTTTTGACGATCTGCGCCGTCCGGGCCTTGAGATGAAAAAGAGGAGGGCGGCAGCATCTGCCGCGAATTGAATGGACCTGATTTCTATACCGCTGTCTGCTGTCCTGCAGATCGCTATTGGTGCCGGCTTCTTCGGCGGTCTTGTTGCTTCACTTGCCCCTTTGTTGCTTCATTGGGCTGAGCCTTGGCTTCGCCTTGTCACGTATCCCATTTTTCGACGTTTGGCGCGTAGAGTTATCCGCCGTCGCGTTTAGCATTTTATTGCTGTCGATCTGCTCCAGCTCGTCCCCGGCCAGCCCGGCGCCGACCCCAAAACCCGTATTTCTTACTGCAGTAATAGCAATAATCTGCCTTTTATAGATCCATTCTCGGCAATATTTCACCTAGCCGGGTGTCAAGGGTTGAACCGGAGGCCGCAGCCCTGTTTACAGGGACCGGGCGAGGATTCATGCCCTTGACGCCCTGACCAGTCCCATAAGCTCCCGGCTGCGCCGGGGGAGGTTGCAAACATCCCCCGGAGCTGCCCAGCGGCGAGCGTTCTTTACGTATTCCCGTTTAGGGAATATTATGCTTTTCAACCAAGGGGCTTGATTGCCTCGCTGCAAGAAGTACCAAAAGCGAAACCCCTGATGAGCGCCAACTCAACAGGGGTTCTAAGTTCCTCTCAACTCGACTGAGTGAAACCATGTCCGAATTCTACCACGCGCCAGCGTCTGCGCAAGTGCAGGACCCCGTTATATGTAACACGGGGTCCAAATACCCCTCAAGGAGCTGCCTGTCTCGCGACGCAGACGGGGTTTTGCTCCCCATCAAGCTTGATTACCTCACTGTAATCAGTGAGTTATTGAATTCCCGCACTGTTGTTGAAGCCTTCAAACTCGAAAATCTATTTATCAAGCCAGTACGGCCTAAATTCGGCTATACCTACGCCTACCAAGTCCATGAAGACTCGCTCTTTACGTCTGACCCGATTGTCACGGTTTATGAGGGTGGCGAGTCTCAAAAGGGGACGATAATGTTTGATCGCTCCGGGCCTTTGTCTTCGGTCGCGCTGTCCTTGCTCCTGCGTTGCTTTGGCGCTGATGCCTTCCTGATGTCCCGCGCTGACTTTGCTGTTGATTTCGAGGCGCAGGATTTCTACCTTGATGCCCGGTCGTATGTTGTTAATGAGGTGGACAACTGGTCTGCAGGTGGCCAGCGAGGCCGCAAGCCGGGTGTACGTGAGATTAACGACTGTGCCACCGGCAACGGTAGCACGCTGTATGTCGGCTCTGGCCAGAAGTATCTTTTCCGGCTGTACGAAAAGGGCAAACAACTCAAACGCAAGGATGCTTGGAATTGGGTACGGGCCGAAGTTCAGTACCGACCAGACGGCAAGCCGGCTAAACGCAATGCATTTAAGAAGCTCGCCCAGGGCGATTATTTTTCGCTTTGGTGTGAGACGCCGTTTGCCAGATTCTCAGAGTATTTTTTCCGGCAACCTGCTGAACGCGTACGTGCTGAACAGCCGATTCGTGACACTGGCTTAGAGTCTCGCGCCAAGCATTTCATTAAGCAGTATTTTGGCTTTATGCAAGAGCTTGTCGGTCATCATGCACATGGTGACTGGTCTGAGCTTGGGGAAATCGTGATGCACTACAAGAAGCTGCTGCAAGTCGAGTCTCCAACATGGCAAGTAAGCGAGATGCTAGAGCGTGCAGCTTTGGAAGTAAGGTGTGAAGAAGAGTTGAAGGAAGAGAGTTCGCGCGGTTCGTATAATATATATTATGTCAAATATGATATCGGGCATGATCCAGTACAACAGGCAAGGCATCATCAAGCCCAGCCTGCCGGATGGGAGCGCCTTGTACACATCAGCTTGCACACCAGACTGTCTAAACACGGCTTGCTGACAGGAGGTTTTGCCTGAGCACGCAGTTGATTGCATTGGATGACTGCTGTACGGCTGGCAAGACAGACCACAGTCACCTGTCCCTGCATGACGCGCACAGCCAACCATCGGACCAGCAGGCTGTGCATTGCTTGCCAGTAGCTCGCCCAGCACTGTTTCGAATCAGGTCGAACATAGGGCTGCAGGCATGGCAAGGCTGCTTGGCCATCATGCATCCGGCAGTCGCTGGTGGTCGTGCAAGCAGCAGACGCGACATGCAGCACGCCATGCAGAAAATCCGTTGCCAACAGCTGGGTATCGGGTGTTTCGCTGATGTGGTGTATGGCATGGCGGGCATGGACGGAAATGGGCGGTCGTGGCCGATCGGCGACACCGGGAGTCGGCAGGATACTGTCCAGGCCCGCGCCCGGTTGCCTGCTGCGGGCTGGCAGGGCCACTCCTCCCCTGCGAGCCTGGCGTGCCTGCATGCATGCAGGCCCGGTCATGGCTGCGCTGGCGGCGAAATGAGCGTGTCGACAACAGCAGGCGAGTTGGCCAAAAGCTGGTTATAATTCACCATTATCCACATAATGTTGATATTTATTTCAATGAATAATTACAAATCAACCAGCATCCGCATGGCGGATTTGACTGCTGCCGGAGTGATTGATTGAATTTCCCTGCCTTGATTATTGAGACGGATGCCGATACTGCCACAGCCAGTTCGGCCACATTGCAGCCTGCCGCGGCGCATGGCTGGAATCGCCAGCAAGGTGCCTGTCTGATCGATGCTGATTCCGATGTCGAGGCTGTGCGCACCTGGCTCAAGGAATATCGCCAGCGGCCGCGCACGCTGGACTCCTACCGCAAGGAAGCCGAGCGCTTCCTGTTATGGGCCTCGCTCAAACGTGGCAAGAACCTGTCGGACATCAATCGCGATGATGTGCTGGAATACAGCGAGTTTCTGCGCAATCCGGATATCAGCTGGTGCGGGCCAACCCGGCCGCGCAGCCACCCGGACTGGAAGCCGTTTGCCAAGTGGTCGCCACACAAACACGGCCTGTCAGCGTCCTCCTGCCTGCAGGCCCAGGTGATTCTGGCCAATTTGTTCCGCTATCTGGTTGAAGCCGGCTATTTGCGCCACAACCCGTTCGCTCTCAAACGCGGGCGCACACCCGACGCACGGGTCATCCATGACGAACGTCTGCTGGAAAAAGAAACCATAGATTTCCTGTTCGACTGGCTGGAAACCTTGCCGGCGGAAACCGAGCGGGAAAAGCGCCATGCCGAGCGCGCCTTGTGGATCATCTCGCTGTACTACTACACAGCAGCCCGCTTGCGCGAAATTCCGACGGCCCGCATGGCAGACATCCGGCTGATCCGGGGTAACTGGTGGTTCCGGGTGACCGGCAAGGGTGACAAGGAAGGGCTGGTGCCGGTGCCGGCGGCGCTGTTGACCGCCTTGCAGCGTTATCGCCGTTTCCTGGGGCTGACTCCCCTGCCCTCGCCGGCTGAAACCACGCCACTGGTGTGCAGTGTGTATGGCGAGATGGCCGCCATCAGCGCCGATTCGCTGTACAAAATCATCAAGTCCATCATGAAATCTGCTGCGGATGATGCACGCGCCAACGGCCACAGCCAGATTGCCGCCAATCTGGAACATGCCACCACCCACTGGCTGCGGCATAGTTCGGCCTCGCATCAGCTGGAAGCCGGCCTGCCCTTGCTGACCGTCAGCCAGAACCTGCGGCATGCGCAGATTGAAACCACCCGGCGCTATCTGCATACCGAAGATGATGACCGGCATCAGGCCACCGTCAACTGGAGCAAGCCCGGCAAGCGCTCACGCGAGCAGTAGCGGATTGCGGGCGGTGGGCAGCAAGCATGCCAACTGCCCTGCCCCACCCCTTACAACTACAACGAGGCCAGCTCCGCTGGATAGGGCGCTACACCCCCTCCACATTGCTCTGCACTTCGCTTTCGCTCAGCACCTCTTGCGCCCACACCACCGCTTCCATATATACGCTGCTCACCTGGTCAAGCTCGATCTCCAGTTGCCCGGCCAGCTCGGCAATGCCTTCGCCATCGTCCTGCTCGCAAGCCATCGCCAGCTGCAAGGGGGCGGCAAACAGCCCTTTGTGCTGCAGCAGGGCATCCGAAATCATAAAGGGCAGGTCGAGCGGCTCCAGCGCCTCGGCCAGCGGCAGATTGAGCAAATCACCCAGCAGGGAAAACATGCCGGTCAGAAACAGGTGCTCGGCTTCCAGCTTGTTGCCACGAATGATGCCCAGCTCCTCCATGAAATGGGCACGGATCAAGGACTTTTCCAGCAAGGACAGGGTTGCCCCGCTGTCGCCATCCGAGCTGAACAGCAGCAATGACAACCACTTGAACAAGGCGCTGCGTCCCAACAGCATCAGCCCCTCGTCGATGGTCTGGATCTTGCGCGACAGGCCGTTCACCGGCGAATTGACAAAGCGCAGCAGCTTGAACAGCAGTAAGGAATCCAGCTTGAACTGGGCCTCTATCTCGGCCACCGGCGCATTAGCACGCAGCAGGCGCATGATTTCCAGCACCCTGCCCTGGCTGGCGGCTTCTTTCTGACTGACCCGGCTTTGCGCCACCGACAGATAAGAACCATGGAACAGTGCAAAACGGTCGCTATTGGGCGAGTGGCGGCATAGCGCCAGTTCTTCGGCCGTATTGATATTGCGCGCCAGCCAGCGCATTTGCGGATAACGTTGCGGCAATTGCTCCAGCAAGGGGAACAATGCCCGGGTATTGGGCGCGGCAAAGTCCAGCACCATGTAATCCACGCGCTGGTACAGCGCCAGCGCGACCGGAGCCGTGCCGTAGCGTGCCGGCTCCACGGCAAAGCGCAGGCCGGCGGCCCGCAGCGCATCCAGCTGTGGCATCAGGGTATCGGCCAGCTGTTCTCCATCCTGCAGCTCCAGCAGATAAATGGCGCTGGCGGCTGGCAGTTGCTGCTGCAGCAAATCATCCAGCGAGGCCAGTGACACATGAATGAATGCCCGCCGGTAAGCCAGCAGGCGGAAGATATTCATGTTTTTCAAGGTATTGAACAGCAACTGGTCGAAACTGCGGCGACTGGCGGCCGGCCGGGACACCGCCACACTGTCCTTGACGGCAAATTCGTAGGCGACAATGCGTTGCGACTGATCCTGAATGGGCTGGTGCGAAACAAAGCCCAGTGTCTGCGGCAGGCTGAAGGGAGCGGCCTGGACGGCAACATCCTCTTCGACCACGGTTTGCGGCTGCGCTGGCAGGCTGTCTGCTGCCGTCTCTCCCCGCCCGAGCAAGCCACCGAATATTTTTTTGAACATGATTCACTCTCTGACTGAAACGACTGTCTGGCCGAGCCCCCGCTAATGATGGCCAGCATGCCGACAGCCTGGCTGACAAGACAGGCAGGGCATGACCATGACAGTGTAGCCAGTATTGCTGCAAAGGGAAAATCAGATACTGCGGCTTACCGTGCGGCCGGTAGCCAGCAATCGGCGACAAACACGCCGGCAAAGAATGGCGTCAGCAGCTGTTCGCAATGTCTTTCCAGATCGACCACTTGCGGGTTGATCATCCAGCTGTCGACCAGGCCGCAAATCATCGAATGGAGGCAGCCGGAGGCACAGGCAAGATCGATACCCGGCCTGACCTGCCCTTTTTCCGCTGCTTGCGTCAGCATGGCGTGCAGATTGCCGACCTTGTCCCTCAGCCAGGTGCGATCCAGCAGATAGGAGTTTTGCATTTCGCCGACAAATTCGCAGCGCAGGTTGATGATGCCCACCACGCGGGCAATGCGCGGACTGGTGGCCACCAGCTGCAGCACTTCACAGCAGTGTTGCCACAAACGCTGCGCCGGACTCAGCTCCGGGCAATAGTCCTCGGCCAGCAGCGCCTGCATCATTTCCTCGAAGCGGGGAAAGGCCCGCTCGCACATGGCGTTGAACAGGTCTGACTTGTTATCAAAGTGCCAGTAGATGGCGCCACGAGTCAGCCCGGCATGTTCGGCGATACCCGCCAGTGTGGTCTTGCTGACGCCCTGCTCCCAGAACAGCTGCTCGGCAGCATCCAGCAGCAGCTGCCGGGTCTTGTCTGCTTCTTCTTTGGTCTTGCGTGCCATCTTGTCATCACCGGAATCATGGCCGGGTGCATCGCCCGGCCTTTGGAATAGGGTCTGCAACCGCCACGCCGCAGGGCATGGCGGTCTTGGCTTAGCCAGCCTGATCCGGCGCTTGCCAGCCACCACCCAGCACCTTGTACAAGGTCACCAGGTTGGACGCCTGCGACAAACGGGTGCTGATCAGGTTTTGCTGCGCAGCATACAGGCTGCGCTGGGCCACCAGCAAGGTGAGGTAGCTATCCACCCCCACCTTGAAGCGGGCCTCGGACAGCTGCAGGCTGCGCTGGCTGGCCTGTGCCAGCGCCTGCTGCGCGCGCAGCTGGGTACCCACCGTGCCACGCACCGCCAGCGCATCCGCCACCTCGCCAAAGGCGGTCTGAATGGCCTTTTCGTACTTGGCCACCGCGATATCCCGCGCCACTTTGGCTGACTCGAGATTGGCGCTCAGGCTGCCGGCATTGAAGATGGGCAGATTGAGCGAGGGGCTGAACGACCAGCTGCCACTGCCGGCCTTGAACAGATCGGACAGATTGCTGGAGCTGGCACCGGCACTGGCGGTCAGGCTGATG
The DNA here is from genome assembly GCF_016429115.1 of Aquitalea sp. ASV15. NCBI lineage: Bacteria > Pseudomonadati > Pseudomonadota > Betaproteobacteria > Neisseriales > Chromobacteriaceae > Aquitalea > Aquitalea sp. ASV15. The sequence continues at coordinate 60,092 of NZ_JAELTZ010000011.1, forward strand.
CTGGGAAAAAACCTGGCGCGCGCCGCGCCGATATTGGCATTGGCCGCTTTCAGGTCGTGCTCTGCCGCCAGAATATCCGGACGGCGCTGCAGCAGCGCGGACGGCAGGCCGGCCGGTACATCGGCAAGCCGGCCCTGGGTTTCCAGATCGCCACCTTGCAGGATGTCCGCCGGAATGCTGCTGCCCACCAGCAGGGTCAGTGCGTTTTCATCCTGTGCCAGCTGTCGCTGATAGCTGGCCTGGTCGGCCAGTGCCGTCTGTACGGTGGTGTCGGCATCGCTCAGGTCCAGCTCGGTTGCCGCGCCCACCTCCAGCTTGCGCCGGGTCAGTTCGTAGGAAGCCTGCTGCGACTTGAGCGTTTGTTGCGCCACTTGCAGGTGCTGCCGGTCGGCCAGCAGGGTCAGATAGGCATTGGCCACTTCGGCCACCAGCGAAATCTGCGTGCTGCGCCGGGTTTCCTCCAGCGAGAAATAGTTTTCCAGCGCCTGTTGTTTCAGGCTGGACAGGCGGCCGAACACATCCAGCTCGTAAGCGCTGAAGCCAATGCCGGCGCTGTAGCTGTGACTGGTATAGGCACTGCCGGTGCTGCTGGCATTGGCAGAAATCCGCTGATTATTGCCGCTGCCGCTGGCACTGACCGCAGGAAACAGATTGGCTTTTTCAATCTGGTACTGCGCGCGCGCCGCTTCGATATTCAGTGCCGCCACGCGCAGGTCGCGGTTATTCTGCAGCGCCAGTGTGATCAGCTGCCGCATGGCCGGATCGCTGAAAAACTGCTGCCAGGCCAGCTGATCAGCCGGGATGCTGCCCGCCGTGCTGGCAGGCACGCCCAGATAGGCCGGGCCGCTCGGCCATTGCGCCGCTACCGGCGACGCGGGCTGCTGATATTGCGGAATCAGCGAGCAGCCCGCCAGTGCAGTCGCCAACAGCGACAGGCTGCACAGTTTGATGAATCGGGACATTACAGGCCCTCCTTGCTGATGCCATGCAGCTCATCCGCCCGTTTCCTGGGCGGGAAGCGCCGACGGATGACCACGAAGAATACCGGAACCAGGAAAATCGCCAGCACGGTGGCGGAGATCATGCCGCCCATCACCCCGGTGCCGATGGCGTTCTGACTGCCAGAGCCCGCGCCATGGCTGATCACCAGCGGCAAGATGCCGAGAATGAAGGCCAGCGAGGTCATCAGGATGGGGCGCAGGCGCATGCGTACCGCTTCCATGGTGGCGGCAATCAGCTCCTGGCCATGCTCCTGCTGCTCCTTGGCAAATTCCACGATCAGAATGGCATTCTTGGAAGCCAGGCCAATGGTGGTGAGCAGCCCCACCTGGAAATACACGTCATTGGACAGGCCACGCAGGCTGGCTGCCAGCAAGGCACCGATCACCCCCAGCGGCACCACCATCATCACCGAGAAGGGAATCGACCAGCTTTCATACAGTGCCGCCAGGCACAGGAAAACAATCAGCAGCGAAATGGCGTACAGCGCCGGCGCTTGCGAGCCGGACAGGCGCTCTTCATAGGACAGGCCGGTCCATTCGTAGCCGATGCCGGCCGGCAGCTGCTTGATCATGTTTTCCATCTCGCTCATCGCGGTGCCGGTACTGACACCAGGAGCAGGAGAGCCCTGGATTTCCACCGACGACTGGCCGTTGTAACGCTCCAGTCGTGGCGAGCCAAAGCCCCAGTGCGAGCTGGCAAAGGCCGAGAATGGCACCATGCTGCCGCCGCTGTTGCGCACATACCAGTTGCCCAGGTCTTCCGGCGACATGCGGTAAGGCGCATCACCCTGCAGATAGACCTTCTTGATACGGCCGCGGTCGATGAAATCGTTGACATAGGTGGAACCGACCGCCGTGCTGAGCGTGCTGTTGATGTCGGCCACCGACACCCCCAGCGCATTGGCCTTTTCGTGGTCGACATCCAGCAGGTATTGCGGGTTGTCGCTCAGGCCATTGGGACGCACCGCCATCAATAGCGGGTTCTTGGCCGCCATGCCCAGCAGCTGGTTACGCGCAGCCATCAGCTTGTCATGTCCCAGACCGGCACGGTCTTGCAGTTGCAGGTCGAAGCCGGAGGCATTACCCAGTTCCATCACGGCCGGAGGCGCAAAGGCAAAGATCATCGCGTCGCGGATCTGGCTGAAGGCAGCCATGGCACGGCCGGACACCGCCTTCACGCTGAGGTCTGGCCGGTTGCGCTCATCCCAGGGCTTGAGCTGGACAAAGCCCAGGCCCATGTTCTGGCCGCTACCGGCAAAACCGAAGCCGGAGACAGTAAACAGCGAATTGACCGCCGGATCCGCCAGGAAATGCTTTTGCACCTGCAGCAAGACGGCATCGGTACGTTCCTGGGTGGCACCCGGTGGCAATTGCACCTGGGTAAACAGGATGCCCTGGTCTTCTTCCGGCAGGAAGGAAGTGGGCAAGCGCATGAACAACACCGCCATGGCGATGATGATGCCGATATAAATCACCATGTAGCGCAGCGATTTTTTCAGCATGCGGCCAACAATGCCTTGGTAACGCTCGCTATTGCGGTCGAAAGTGCGGTTGAACCAGCCAAACACGCCGGTGTATTCATGGCCGACACCATGGCCCTTCTCTACCGGCTTGAGCAGGGTGGCACACAGCGCCGGGGTCAGTACCAGTGCCACCAGCACCGACAGCGCCATCGACGACACCACGGTAATGGAGAACTGGCGGTAGATGACGCCAGTAGAACCGCCAAAGAAAGCCATCGGCACGAATACCGCCGCCAGCACCAGGGCAATGCCGATCAGTGCGCCGGTAATCTGCCCCATGGATTTGCGCGTGGCTTCGCGCGGCGGCAAGCCCTCCTCGCTCATCACCCGTTCCACGTTTTCCACCACCACGATGGCATCATCCACCAGCAGGCCGATGGCCAGCACCAGGCCGAACATGGTCAGGGTATTGATGGAAAAGCCGGTGGCCGCCATCACGCCAAAAGTACCCAGCAGCACCACCGGCACGGCAATGGTGGGAATCAGCGTGGCGCGGAAGTTTTGCAGGAACACATACATCACCACAAACACCAGGGCGATGGCTTCCACCAGAGTCTTGACCACTTCTTCGATGGAGATTTTTACAAACGGCGTCGTGTCATACGGATACACCGCCTTCACCCCCTTGGGGAAGTAGGCGGACAGCTCGGTCACCTTGTTGCGCACGGCCTGGGCGGTATCCAGCGCATTGGCACCGCTGGCCAGCTTGATGGCCACGCCGGTTGCCGGCTTGCCATTGAACAGGGCCTTGGTGCGATAGGTTTCGGCACCCAGTTCGATGCGCGCCACGTTTTTCAGCAGCACGCGCGAACCATCGGCATTCACCTTCAGCAGGATGTTGCCAAACTGCTCCGGGCTGGACAGCCGCGTCTGCGCCACGATGGTGGCGTTCAGCTGCTGGCCCGGCCTGGCCGGCAGGCCGCCCAGCTGGCCGGCCGATACCTGGGCGTTTTGCGCGGTAATGGCGGTGGTGACATCGCCGGTGGTCAACTGGTAGCTGTTGAGCTTGTTGGGGTCCAGCCAGATGCGCATCGAATACTGCGAACCAAACAGCGACACTTCGCCCACGCCATTGACCCGGCTCAGGGTGTCCTGCAGATTGCTGGCCACATAGTCACCGAGGTCGGTGCCGTTCATGCTGCCGTCTTCCGAGACAAAACCCACCACCATCAGGAAGTTACGTGCCGACTTGGTGACGGTAATGCCCTGCTGCTGCACTACGGTGGGCAAGGCCGCCATGGCAGACTGCAGCTTGTTTTGCACCTGGACCTGGGCGGTATCCGGATTGGTACCGGCATCGAAGGTCATGGTGATGGTGACCGCACCGGTGTCGTCACTGGTGGAGTTCATATAACGCAGGTGGTCGATGCCCTGCATCTTCTGCTCGATCACCTGGGTCACGCTGTCTTCCACGGTTTTGGCCGAAGCACCGGGATAGGTGGCGTTGATGGCAATCTGCGGCGGCGCGATGGCCGGGTACTGTGACACCGGCAGGCTGCGAATCGACAGCAAGCCGGCCAGCATGATCACGATGGCGATCACCCAGGCGAAGATCGGCCGGTCAATAAAAAATTTCGACATGACTCTTTTCCCGGTTTACTTGGCGGCAGAAGCAGTGGCAGCGAGGGGTTCCGCCTTGACGACGGCGCCATCCTGCACCTTCATCAGACCTTCCACCACGATGCGCTCGCCCCCTTGCAGGCCGCTGTCCACCAGCCATTTATTACCCACGGTCTGGCTGGTCTTGATGATGCGGGCGCTCACCTTGTTGTCCGGACCCACCACCATCACCACGGCCTCGCCCTTCTGGTTACGGGTAACGGCCTGCTGCGGCAACAGCAAGGCATGCTGGCGTACACCCTGCTCCAGCCGCGCACGGACAAACATGCCCGGCAACAGCTCGCCATTCGGGTTATCAAAGGTGGCGCGCAAGGTCACCATGCCGGTGCTGGCATCCACCGTGACATCGGAAAACTGTAGCTCACCTTCTTTGGCATATTCGCTGCCATCTTCCAGGATCAGCTTCACCTTGGCCTTGCCCGGCTGGCTGTGCAGTGCGCCCTTGGCAAAGTCACGGCGCAGGTGCAGCAGCTCGGTGCTGGACTGGGTCATGTCGACATAGGCAGTGGAGAGCTGCTGTACGGTGGCGAGGGCCGTGGTCTGGTTGGCCGTCACCAGCGCACCGGCGGTGACGCTGGACTTGCCGATACGGCCGCTGACCGGCGCGGTGATGCGGGTATAAGCCAGATTGATGCGGGCGGTTTCCACGGCCGCCTTGGCCGTGGCCAGGTCGGCGCGCGCCTGCAGCAAGGCAGCATGCGCATCGTCATTGTCCTGGCTGCTGATGGCCTTGATTTCTGCCAGCTGCGCATAGCGCCTGGCCTTCAGCTCGGCCGAGGCCAGGGTCGCCTCGGCCTTGGCCTGGCTGGCCTGGGCAGTCTGGTAGGCCGCCTGGTAGGTTTCCGGATTGATCTGGTACAGCACCTGTCCGGCCTTGACCTCGCTGCCTTCGGTAAACAGCCGCTTCTGGATGATGCCGCCGACTTGCGGGCGGATTTCGGCCACGGTAAAGGCGGAAATCCGTGCCGGCAGCTCGCGGCTGAGTATGGTGTCCTGTGCTTGCAGGGTGATGATGCCGACGCTGGCCGGGCCGGCAGCCGGCATGCCGGCGTTTTGCGACTTGCCGCAGCTGCTCAGTGCAGCCGACAGCAGCAAGGCGGCGACAAGCTTGAGAGCGGGTGATGCTTGCTTGATGTGCATAAACATTCCAGGGCTTGAAGGAAGATGAAGAACTGCACTGTGCCGGGTCTGCCTGCCCAGTCATTCAGTTGGCTTATTTTAAATACATACGCGACTGTATGCTTGCCAATATGCAGGTAAATTTTGGTAAAGCCGGGAGGCTCATTGATTGATGGGCAGCATTTTCGTCAGAAAATAGCAGCTTTTAAATCAAATAACTGGGTAATTTTAAATTATTTAATTATTAATAATGACATAAGTGCAACACTAAGTATGTTTACTTAGGTATTTTCACTAATTTGACGTGTATTTTCTTGGACGCATCCAGGAAACAAGTAAGATAGGACTAACAGATACAGCGAGCAGGCAAAGATATGCCAGCCGTCTGAATTGCTGTGAAACCTGCCGGGCAAGCCTTGGGGAAGGTGCCGGCAACGGTGTGCGAACACATCGGGGAAGATGCGTGCAAGCGGGAGCAGACTGCCAAGGCAGTCAACAAGCCAGAACTTGGCTGGCAGCGGGGATAATCCCGCTGCCAGCCAGGGGCGGCCTATTTCACATAGACATCCTCAAAGCCGAACGAGCCGTTCGGATTCATCACAAAGCCCTGTACTTCCTTGCGCATCGGAATATAAATGCGTGAATGCGCCATGGTGATCCACGGTCGCTCGCGTTTGAAAATTTCCTGCGCTTTCAGATAGTAGGCCGTGCGCTGCTTGCGGTCGTTGGTCTGGCGGGCTTTTAACAGCAGCTGGTCAAATTCCTGATTGCAGAAGCGCTGGCCATTCTTGCTGACACTGCAGGAGAGCGCGGTCCACAGAAAGTCGTCCGGATCGCCGGAGTCGCTGGTCAGGCCGCTCATATAGACATCATGCTCGCCCTGCCCTGCCCGTTTCAGATACTCGCCCCACTCGTAACTCTGGATCGTGGCCCTGACCCCTATCCTGGCCCAGTCTTGCTGGATCATTTGCGCCATCAGCTTGCCATTGGGGTTGGTTGGCCTCTGCACCGGCAAGGCCCACAGATTGATGCTGAAACCATCCGGATAGCCTGCCCTGGCCAGCAGCTGCCGTGCGCGTGCCGGATTGTACTCATTGCGGATCTTGCCATTCCAGCCCCACACCGCCGGCGGGAAAGGATTGACCGCCTGCGTGGCGCCTCCCCTGGGAAACAGCGCCTTGAACAGGGCGTCGCGATCAATGGCGATGTCCAGTGCCACCCGCACATCGCGACTGGCCAGCTGCGGCCGTTTCAGATTGTAGGCCAGATAGGAAATATTCATCGCGCCGGTGCTGTCCACCTTGATGTTGCGGTCGGCCTGCAGGCTGTCCAGATCGGCTTCGCGCACTGCGGCGGCCAGCTGGCATTCATTGTTCTTCAGCTTCTGGATGCGCACTTGCGGATCGGTGACGATGGCAAAAACCAGGCTGCGGGTAAGTTGCGGCCGCCCCCAGTAGTCGGCATTGGCCTGCAGGCGCACCGCCGAGTCCTTGGCGTAGCTCTTGAACTGGTAGGGCCCGGTGCCGACAGGCAGCTGGTTGATGTCGGCGGCACGGTTCTGCCGCAACAGCTGTTCGGCATATTCGGCCGACTGCATGCCGGCAAAACCCATGGCCAGAAAACTCAGAAAGGTGGCGTTGCGCTCTTTCAGCTGCAGCCGCACCGTGTAGGGGTCTAGCTTCTGCACGCTGGCCAGCGACTGGGCAATGCCGTAATTGGCCGGCCCCAGCAACTGGGTCTTGAATGCTGTGTTGAAAGGCAGTTCGGGCCTGATCCAGCGCTGCACGGTGAACACCACATCATCGGCCGAAAAGGGGCGGGTCGGGTTGAAGTAGTCGGTGTGCTGAAACCTCACGCCCTTGCGCAAGTGAAAGGTATAGCTCAGACCGTCTGCCGATATTTCCCATTTGCTGGCCAGTGCCGGCATGATGTCCACCCCGCCGCGCTTGAATGCAACCAGTCCCTGGAAAATCTGCCGGGTCACATTATAAGTAGATGCGCTATCCCATAGTGCCGGATCAAAGCCTTCCGGTGCCGTTTCGGCGCAGAACACCAGGGGCTTGGCAGCCAGTGCCGGCAGGGCTGCTGTGCCCAGACCCGCCAGCAGAAACAGCGTGTGCAGCTTCATCATTCTCTCCCTCATGCCGTGCTTGCGGCATTGCCAGCCAGCAAAGCCCGCATGATAACCGAAAGCACAGCCATGGAGCCGGCCACCGAGCCAAACAATGACGGCCCGGCCCATCCGCAACCGCGGCGCATTGCCTGGTTCTGCCCGCTGGTGGAAGATACAATCCGTCATGCCGTCAACATGCCGGCCATCTGCCGCCACCTGCCCCGCTCAACCGGAATCCCCCCATGCCCCTGACCACCATCCAGCTGGAAGACGTACTCAATCATCCGGAATACATCTCAATCCACCAGATGCCGGGCATCCTGCTGGATTTGCGCTATGCCAGCGCGGACAACTTCATCGGGCACAAGCTGTATGGCGATTTCGATGGCGGCCTGCTGCACCGCCAGGCCGCCAGCCAGCTCGCCCGCGCCGCGAGCATCCTGCAAGAAGAACGGCCGGGCTGGCGCTTGCGGGTGCTGGATGCATTGCGGCCCGGACGGGTGCAGCGCCTGCTGTGGGAGCGGGTGAAGGGCACGCCGCAGCATATCTATGTAGCCGACCCGGCACGCGGCTCCATCCACAGCTTTGGCATGGCGGTGGATGTCACGCTGGAGGACGAGCATGGCCAGGAGCAGGACATGGGCACCCGCTTTGATGACTTTTCCCTGCTGGCACAACCCGCCCAGGAAAGGCAGATGTTGCAGGCCGGCCTGCTGACCCAGCCGCAGCTGCAGCGACGCCTGTTGCTGCGTGCTTGCATGCAACAAGCCGGTTTCCACGGCATTGCCAGCGAATGGTGGCACTTCGAAGCCGCGGATAGCGGCTGGATACGCGCCAATATGCTGCTGGTGGAATAGCCGCACCATGGGCAAGCCAGGGCTGGGGTTGCGCTGACTTGACGCAGACCGGCAAATCAAGTCTCATCCATCCTGCAATAATTAAAACAATTTAAACAAATATCCGAATACCAGCGGGCATGGTGCAGATGAGTGAGGCAATGAAAGACAGCGTGACCTATAGCAGTGCCGCTTCGTTTTCCCAACTGCAGCTCAAGCTGCAAGCCATCATCCGCCGCTGTCCTGATCCGCCACTGCGCCAGCTGTGCCTGGGTGCGCTGGAGCGGATCTTTGCCATCAAGTCGATGTTGTGCCTACCCTTTGACATGGTCTATGCCAGCCAGGCTGCCCGGCTGAGTGAACAGCTGGGGGAGCTGGCCTTTGCCGAGCTGATTCGCAGCGAGGACGGACTCAATCAGCTGGAACAGGAAATGCGCAAGGTGTTTGGCTTTATCGAAAGCCAGCATGGTGGCGCGGTGTTCCAGCGGCTCAATGCGCTGGCCGCCGCACTGGCCTGGGACATCATCGAAGCATTGCTGCGCGACTTCATCGAGCAGAGCTGTAACCGTCAGCCGCTGCTGCTGCTGGATGCACTGGAGCAGCTCAAGCCCATTCATCGTGACAAGCTGTTTCGCAGCGAAGTGCTGCAACGGCACGACTTTGCCATACAGCACAAACTGGGCAGCATCCTGCTGGAAGAAAACAATATCCGCGGCGTGGAGCGGCTGCGCTTGTGGCTGAAGCTGCTTTTTCCGCAGGAAAACAGCTTGCTCGCCTATGTGGAGGACCCGCTGCTGGACACCCTGCAGGGGCGGCGCGAAAGCATTCTGCATGACCACCCTGCACAGGATGCCGCACTGGCGCTCAGCCGGGATGATGTCAATATCGCGGTGATCCGTGCCATCAGGCTCTGCCTGCTGCTTGCGATGGATGTCAGGATGACGCCCGCAGCCCCCGCCAGCCACGCCGTCCCCGGTGCGCTGACCCTGTAGGCGACAGACAAAAAAATCCCGGCACAGGCCGGGATCAACGTTTAGCGGGGATAGATACGAGGCGGGAACCTCGCATTTCGATTTATATCTATCAAATAACCCCTAGTCAACTAAATATTTACTTACATATAAAGTCAGTTGCAAAAAAAGGCAGCCATTGGCTGCCTTTTGTCACTCCGCTGAAAGATCAGGAAGCTTGCTTGTTCATCTTGCGACGCTCGTGCTCTTGCAGGTAGCGCTTGCGGATGCGGATGGACTTCGGCGTGATTTCCACCAGTTCGTCATCGTCGATGAATTCAACTGCCGATTCCAGCGTCATCTTCATCGGCGTGGTCAGGCGAACCGCTTCGTCAGTGCCGGAGGCGCGCACGTTGGTCAGCTGCTTGCCCTTGACCGGGTTGACCACCAGGTCGTTGTCACGGCTGTGAATGCCGATGATCATGCCTTCATACAGCTTGTCGCCCGGGGATACGAACATGCGGCCGCGATCTTCCAGCTTCCACAGTGCGTAAGCCACGGCTTCACCGTTTTCCTGGGAGATCAGTACGCCATTGTGGCGACCCGGCATGTCCGGCTTCACCGGTGCGTAGTCGTCAAATACGTGGCTCATCAGGCCGGTACCACGGGTCATGGTCATGAAATCGGACTGGAAGCCGATCAGGCCGCGCGCCGGGATATGGTATTCCAGGCGGGTACGACCCATGCCGTCGGATTCCATATTGGTCAGTTCGCCGCGACGACGACCGATTTCTTCCATGATGCCACCCTGGTGATCATCTTCCAGGTCGATGGTCAGGTTTTCGTACGGCTCGCACTTCTCGCCGTTGATCTCCTTGAACACCACGCGCGGCTTGGCCACGGCCATTTCAAAGCCTTCACGACGCATGTTTTCCAGCAGGATGGTCAGGTGCAATTCACCACGACCGGACACGCGGAATACGTCGGAGTCTTCGGTTTCTTCAACGCGCAGCGCCACGTTGGTCAGCAGTTCCTTGTTCAGACGGTCACGGATCTGACGGCTGGTCACGAACTTGCCCTCGGTGCCGGCCAGCGGCGAGGAGTTCACCATGAAGTCCATGGTCAGGGTCGGTTCGTCCACCGACAGTACCGGCAGACCAGCCGGCTGATCCTTGTCACAGATGGTGACGCCGATACCGATGTCTTCGATACCGGAAATGATCACGATGTCGCCGGCTTCGGCTTCAGCCACTTCCACGCGCTCCAGGCCCTTGAAGCCCAGCAGCTGGTTGATACGGCCAGCGGCAACCTGTTCTTCGTGGTTCATCACCACCACCTGCTGACCCGGCTTGATGCGGCCATTCAGGATACGACCCAGGCCCAGACGGCCGGTGTAGGTGGAGTAGTCGAGAGCGGACACCTGCAGTTGCAGCGGAGCGTCTGCGCTACCGTTCGGCAGCGGCACGTGCTTGAGCACGGTGTCGAACAGCGGACGCATATTGTCGGATTCCTGATCCAGTTCCAGCTTGGCAAAGCCGTTCAGGCCGGAAGCATAGATGATGGGGAAGTCCAGTTGTTCGTCGGTGGCGCCCAGCTTGTCGAACAGGTCGAAAGTCTGGTCTACCACCCAGTCCGGACGTGCGCCCGGACGGTCTACCTTGTTGATCACCACGATCGGACGCAGGCCCAGGGCCAGGGCTTTCTTGGTCACGAAACGGGTTTGCGGCATCGGGCCTTCCACGGCGTCGACCAGCAGCAGCACGCCGTCCACCATGCCCAGTACACGTTCCACTTCGCCACCGAAGTCGGCGTGTCCCGGGGTGTCCACGATATTGATGTGCACGCCTTCATAGTCGATGGCGGTGTTCTTGGCCAGAATGGTAATGCCACGCTCTTTTTCAAGATCGTTGCTGTCCATTACGCGTTCATCTACCTGCTGGTTCTCGCGGAAGGTGCCGGACTGGCGCAGCAACTGGTCAACGAGGGTGGTTTTGCCATGGTCCACGTGGGCAATAATGGCAATATTACGAATCTGTCGTGTCATGTTTCGGAATTCGGTCGGTTGAAGCGGAAAAATCGTACGATTCTATCACGTAGCACAGGCTTAACCCAAAGCATTATCGCGACAAGGCATGATGATTTGGTTACACTGCGCGCCATTTCCCCTTGCAAACCCCGATATTGAGGAGTCGACCATGTATGACTGGGACGCCCTGTGGCATGAACATGAAGGCTATCGCACCGGCTTCGATGTGCAGCACAACGACGCCAACCAGTTGGCCGACGAGCTGTCGGCCAAGCTGACCAAGCCGGCGCAACACCCCACCGATGTGGCGGTATACGAAACGGCTGACCGCTTTATCCTGGCCGGCCATGCCGACGGGCTGCAGCTGCTGGAAGTGTTCAAGCACGGCCTGTTTGACATCACCCTGCGCCTGGTGAGCGAGGACGAGGGCCAGCCACTGCCGCTGCCCTATGTGGAAATCCATGTCGACAATCTGGCCACCGAAGAACAGGCCGTCTGGCGTGGCGTGGTGCGTCGCGACGAGGAAGGCCGCATCTGGATAGACAGCCGCACGCTGGATGAGCAGGTGATGCCGGCCATGCCTTTTGACGAGCTGTCCTTCACCGACAACGCCCGCTTCCGCGATGCGCTGCACCGGGTATGGAATGAAGACCTGCCCACCCTGCGCCCACTGATCGAGGCCTGGTTTGATCACAGCGCACTGACCGGCGCAGCCGAGACACACCATTACGGCGACGAAAGCCGGGTACAGCAGATTTGCGACCGTTATGCGGAAATCGTCCGCCGCGAACAGGCCACCCTGTCGCGCCTGTTTGCAGATGCCGAGCTGCAACTGATTGCCCATGTACTGCAAAACGTGCGCTTCGAAGAGGCGGCATCCTGCCGCGGCGTCTGGCTGGCGGTGGAAGCCTGCATGATAGACGAGGAACTGGACCAGCATTTCAAGCTGGATGGCGAGGCGCTGCTGGGCAAGATGAAGACGCTGTCCTACGCCCAGGAAGTCGCGCTGATCGAAGCGCTGTCGCCCTTGCCGGCTACCAGCGCCGCCGAATAAGGTTACCCGCAGTTAGCAGGACCCAAGGCCCGTTCTCGCCAGAGGCGGGCTTTTTTGCAGACAAAAAAAGGGGAACGATAGCCGCATCGTCCCCTAATCCCATCCATACCAGTCAGAGGCAGAGCACCTCCCACGCCGCACAATGTACGGGCGACGGATTACGCCGTCATTACAGGAAAGAAGGTCAAGACCACCTTGCCCAGATTGGCATTGGCTTCCATGTGGGCATGTGCCTCCGCCGCCTGCTGCCAGGGGTAGCTGCTGTCCAGGGTCAGTTGCAGCTGTCCGGCCTGCAGGGCCGGCAGGATTTCCCGCTCCAGCGCCTGCGCCAGTACGGCCTTGGCCGCCAGCGGCTGGGAACGCAGGGTGGAGCCGATCAGCGACAGACGCTTGACCAGCAGCAGGCCCAGATTGAGTTCGCTCTTGCTGCCACCCATCAGGCCGATATTCACCAGCCGGCCATCCTGCTTCAGGCTGGCCATGTTTTCTGCCAGATAAGATGCGCCGACCGGGTCGAGAATCATGTCCACCCCGCCCCACTCCTTGACCTGGGCCGAGAAGGCCGGCAACTGCTTGTAATTGAAGACCTGTTCCGCCCCCAGTCGCTGACAGAAGGCCAGCTTGTCCGCACTGCCGGCGCTGGCAAAGGGATGCGCCCCCAGCCAGCGCGCCAGCTGGATGGCCGTGGCACCGACACCGCTGGCGCCGGCATGAATCAGCACCTTATCCCCGGCCTGCACCTTGCCGACCTGCACCAGGTTTAACCAGGCAGTCATCCATACCTCGGGCAGGCTGGCCGCCTCCACCCAGGACATGGCATCCGGTTTGGCAATGGCCAGCGCCTCGTCCAGCACCGCATATTCGGCATAGCCGCCACCGGCAATCAGGCCGAATACCGCATCGCCTTCGCGAAAGCGGCTGCCGGCATCAGCCTCGACCACCACCCCGGCCACTTCCAGCCCCAGGATATTGCTGGCGCCGGGCGGCGGCGGATAATGCCCGCTGCGCTGCACGATATCGGCCCGATTCACCCCCGCAGCCATCACCTGCAGCAGCAGCTGGCCGGCCTGGCGCTGTGGCCTGGTGGTCTCCCCCGGATAAAGGGTGTCAGCACCACCCGGTGCGCTTTGTAAAATCGCCTGCATCATCTTGCTTTGCCTTTCCTTGTACTGCCTGCTCTTTAGCGAATTTCACCCGTCATGAAACTGAGCCAGATCAAGCAATGCGTCCGAGTATTGTTTACAATGGCGCGCCATGACTGATCACTGCTTCCATTGCGGCCTGCCCGTCCCCGAGAATGTCGATTTTCCGGTGCGTTATCGCGAAAAAACCGAAGCCACCTGTTGCGCCGGCTGCCAGGCGGTGGCGCAGACCATCATCGACTCCGGGCTGTCCGACTACTACGCTCACCGCACGCAGGGCGCGCGCCAGGGCGAGGTATTGCCGGCCGATATTTTGCAGCAGATTCAGCTGTACGACTCGGAAGAATTGCAGAAAAGCTTTGTCCATGTCACGAGCGGACAAACGCGTGAAGCGGCGCTGATGCTGGAAGGCATCACCTGCGCCGCCTGTGTCTGGCTGAACGAGCAGCACATCCGCCAGCTGCCGGGTGTGCTGGCCGTGGACATCAACTATACCAGCCACCGCGCACGGGTCAGCTGGGACAACAGCCGCATCCGGCTGTCGCAGATACTGCAGGCCATCACGGCCATCGGCTATCGCGCCCATCCTTATGATGCCGAACGCCAGGAAGCGCTGGCACAGAAGCAGCGCAAGCAGGCCATCAGCCGGCTATGGGCGGCCGGCCTGTCGATGATGCAGGTAATGATGTATGCCGTGCCGGTATACCTGGCGCCGGATGGCGACATCGACCCGGACTTCCTGTGGCTGCTGCACTGGGCCAGCCTGATCCTGACCCTGCCGGTGATGCTGTACTCCGCCGTGCCCTTCTACCAGAACACCTGGCGCGACCTGAAAACCGGCCGCGTCGGCATGGATACGCCGGTCACCATCGGCATTTTCACCGCCTTTTTCGCCAGCCTGTGGGCGTTGATCAACAAGATTCCGCACGGCGTGTATTTCGACTCGGTATCGATGTTCGTCTTTTTGCTGCTGGGCGGGCGCTATCTGGAAAGCATTGCCCGGCGCAAGGCCGGCGAGGCCACCGAAAGCCTGGTGCGGCTGATACCGGCCTTTGCCCACCGTGCCAATGACTGGCCGGCCAGCCGCGACACGGTGGAAACCACGGTAGCCATGCTCAATCCCGGCGATGTGATTCTGGTGAAGCCGGGCGAAACCATTCCCGGCGATGGTCTGGTGCTGGATGGTCATAGCGCGGCGAATGAGGCGCTGATCAGCGGCGAGAGCCGCCCGGTCAGCAAGCAAGCCGGCGACGCCGTGGTGGCCGGCAGCGTCAATACCAGCAGCCCGCTGTTTGTCCGCATCAGCCAGACTGGCCAGGAAACCCGGCTGGCCGGCATTGTGCGGCTGCTGGACAAGGCGCTGGCGGAAAAGCCGCGCCTGGCCGTGGCGGCCGACCGCTTTGCCAGCTGGTTTGTCGCCCTGCTGCTGCTGGCGGCTGCCGGCAGCTATATCGCCTGGCACTTTATCGAGCCGGCCCGCGCACTGTGGATCATGGTGGCGGTGCTGGTGATCTCCTGCCCGTGCGCGCTGTCACTGGCCACGCCGGCCGCGCTGACCGCCGCTACCGGCCACCTGGCCGCGCTGGGCGTGCTGACCACGCGCGGCCATGCCCTGGAAACCCTGGCCAAGGTCAGTGACGCCGTGTTTGACAAGACCGGCACCCTGACCCATGGCGACATGCGCCTGCGCGCGCAGCAGACACTGGCCGGGCTGGACGATGCCGCCACGCTGGCCATCGCTGCCGCGCTGGAGCAGGCATCGGAGCACCCGGTGGCACAGGCGCTGAAACTGGCGGCAGCCGACCTGCCGCTACCGGCCACCGAACGGCTGGACAGCACGCCGGGCAAGGGCGTGGAAGGGGTTATCGCCGGCCAGAGCTGGCGGCTGGGTTCGGTCGAATTCATCAATGAGTGGCTGGCAACGCCGCTTGTGCTGGCGCAGGACTGGCATGCCGACTGCACCCTGGTGGTGCTGGCAAACCGGCAGGCCGCGCAGGCGGTATTCGCCATCGGCGACACCGTGCGCGATGATGCCGCCGCCATGGTGCAGGCCCTGCGCCAGCGTGGCATTGCCATTCACCTGCTCAGTGGCGATGGCGCGGGTGCCGTGCACAGCCTGGCCGACAGCCTGGGCATCAGCGACTGGCATGCCCGTGCCACGCCGGAAGACAAGCTGGCTTTTGTCGGCCAGTTGCAGCAGGCCGGCAAGCGGGTGCTGATGGTGGGCGATGGCATCAATGATGCGCCGGTACTGGCGCGCGCCGATGTGTCGCTGGCCATGGGTGGCGGCACCGACGTGGCCCGCGCCAGCGGCGACATGGTGCTGATGGGGGACCAGCTGGCGCTGATTCCGACAGCCCTGTCGCTGACACGCAAGACACTGGCAGTAATCAGGCAAAACCTGTGGTGGGCAGCCGGGTATAATCTGCTGGCGCTGCCCCTGGCCATGACCGGCCACGTCACTCCGTGGCTGGCCAGCCTGGGGATGGCCGCCAGCTCGCTCATCGTGGTGAGCAATGCCCTGCGACTCGTCAAACGGAAATCCTGATGGAAAGTCTTTACCTGCTCATCCCGCTCAGCATCGTGCTGGCTTTTGTCATCGCCGTGGTGTTCTGGTGGGCCACCCGCTCCGGTCAGTTTGACGACATGGAAGGCCCGGCCCACCGCATCCTGATGGACGACGACCGTCCGGCACAGCAAAAGGCCGAGGCTGGCCCCGCCGGCACCACGGAAAAGCCGGCCGCATCCAGGGTGGAGCAAGGCTGACAGGCCGTTTCGGATCAGTTAGCATGCCTTTCCCGCCTTTTCGTGCTGACACACCGTGAAAACAGACTTCAGTTTCTTTGGCTCCCGCCGCTTTCTGCCCTTGTTCGGCACGCAATTCCTGGGCGCATTCAATGACAATCTGCTGAAAACCGCCATCGTGGTGCTGATCAGCTACCATGGCCTCAGCCTGAACGGCCTGTCACCGGAACTGCTGGTGAATATGGCGGCCGGGGTGTTCATCCTGCCCTTTTTCCTGTTCTCCGCCACCGCCGGCAAGATTTCCGAACGCTTCGACAAGGCCGTCATCGCCCGCTGGATCAAGCTGGCCGAAATCGGCATCATGCTGCTGGCTGGCGCTGGTTTCTTTATGCACAGTGCCGGCCTGCTGATGTCGGCGCTGTTCCTGATGGGCTGCCATTCGGCGTTTTTTGGCCCGCTCAAGTATTCGGTACTGCCGCAATACCTGGACGAACACGAGCTGGTGGGCGGCAATGGCATGATCGAGATGGGTACTTTCCTGGCCATCCTGATCGGCCAGATCATCGGCAGCCTGATGACCCAGGGCGGCCCGTGGCTCACCGTCAGCTTGTTGCTGGGCACCGCCGTGTGCGGCTGGCTGTTCAGCCGCCGCATGCCGGCTGCGCCGCCCGGCGCGCCGCATCTGAAACTGTCTTTCAATTTCATCGGCGACTCGGTGCGGCTGGTCGGCCAGGCCTGGCGCATTCGCGATGTACGCAGCGCCATTCTCGGCATTTCCTGGTTCTGGCTGATGGGCGCGGTCTACACCACCCAGCTGCCCACCTTTACCCGCCTGCACCTGGGCGGCAATGCCGATGTCTACACCGTGATGCTGGCCCTGTTTTCCATCGGCATCGGCCTGGGTTCGGTGATCTGCGCCAAGCTGTCGCACGGTCAGTTGCAGCTTGGGCTGGTGTTGCTGGGCAGCGCCGGCATGACGCTGTTTGGCGGTGATCTGGCACTGGGTGCCATGTCGCATTACCACGGCACCCTGCTGACGCTGCCGGATTTCCTTGGCCAGCTCAGCAGCTGGCGCCATATGCTGGATGTGGCCATGCTGGGTTTCTTTGGTGGCTTCTTTACCGTGCCGCTATATACCTGGCTGCAGCTATCCAGCCCGGACAGCTTCCGCTCGCAGGCCATTGCCGCCAACAACATCATCAATGGCTTCTACATGGTGGCCGCTGCGCTGGCCAGCGTGCTGGTACTCAGGCAGTTCGACAATATTTCCTACCTGCTGCTGGGCACTGCCGTGCTGAACATCCTCGCCACCGCCCACTTGCTGCTGCAGGCTCCCATCATCTGGCAGCAGCGCAGCCACTGGCTGAAAACCCTGCTGGAAGATCGCCGCTAGCAGCAGATGGCCGGCACCGGCTGCTGCGCCATGCTTCCCTGACGCAAGGCAGGACGCAAAAAAAGACCGGCCACCACAGGGTGGGGCCGGTCACAAGAGCATTCGGTGGCGTCAAGGCCCGAAACCACCGAAAGCGGGAGGGTCGCCAACAGGCGTCAGGTGTTGATTGCCTGTTAACGGCAGGAGAGGTTCCGCAAGCAGAACCAGCCCCTGTGGTGCTGAGTGTCAGTCAGTGGCGCCATTGTGCCGGCCCCGGTATTATTCGTCCAATTGATTGAAATTAGATTTTCAATATAAATTCTCTATCAAGCATGCCAGACTCCCCCCTGCCGCTGCGCGGCCTGCACCATGTCGCGCTGATTACTGCCGACTATCCCCGTGCCCGCGACTTTTACCACCGCATACTCGGCCTGCCCATCATTAGCGAGAGCTGGCGTGCCGAGCGCCAGTCGTGGAAGCTGAACCTGCAATTGCCGGATGGCAGCCAGCTGGAGTTGTTCAGTTTTCCCGCAGCGCCGCCGCGGCTCAGCCGGCCGGAAGCCTGCGGCCTGCGCCATCTGGCCTTGAGTACGGATGATGTGGAGGGTGTGCGGGCGCTGCTGCTGCGTCAGCAAGTCGCTTGCGAGGAAATCCGCCTGGATGAGCTGACCGGTCAGCGCTTTTTCTTTTGCCAGGATCCGGATCAGCTGCCGATCGAGTTTTACGAAATCGCCAGTGGCTAGTCATTGCCGCCAGCGGCCACTCGGCACTGGCTGCTGCGAATGAAATCGATAAAGTCCTGGCGTGGCATGGGCCGGGCAAACAGATAGCCCTGGGCATAGTCGCAGCCCGCTTCCAGCAGCAGCTGGCGCTGCGCCTCGGTCTCCACCCCTTCGGCAATCACCCGCATGCCCAGCTTGTGGGCCATGGCGATGACGGCTTCGGCAATGGCGTGGTCAGTATTATCGCGGGCCAGGCCGGCGATAAAGCTGCGGTCTATCTTCAGATAATCGATATTGAATTTTTTCAGATAGGACATGGCCGAGTAGCCGGTGCCAAAGTCGTCGATGCTGACTTCCACCCCGGCCTGGTGAAAGCCCAGCAGGGTATTGACCACCAGCGGCCGCTCGTCCAGCAGCAAGCCTTCGGTGATTTCCACTGCCAGACAGCCCGCTGGCAGCTGCCGCGCGGCTATTTCCTGCAGCCAGTGGCGGCAGTCGCCACTGATGAACTGACGGGGTGAGATATTGATGCTGACCTGTCCCCCAGGCCAAGCCTCCAGTAGTTCCAGCGTCTGCTGGAACACCAGATTGCCGATATCGCCGATCATGCCGATTTCCTCGGCCACCGCGATGAAATCGCCAGGCAACAGCACCCCCTGCTCGGGATGGCGCCAGCGCAGCAGGGCTTCCGCCTTGACCGCCCGGCCGCTGTCCAGCGCGATGATCGGCTGGTAATACGCTTCAAAATGGTTGTCGCGCAGCGCATGGCGCAGGCTGTTGCCCACTTGCTGGCGGCGTTGTGCCTCGACCTGCAAGGATGGCGTGAAAAAGCTGAAGCCATTGCGCCCGGCCGCCTTGGCGGCATACATGGCCTGATCGGCAAAGCTGACCAGGGTTTCCAGCTGCGTGCTGTCATCCGGACACAGTGCAATGCCGATGCTGGCCGAGACATAAACCTGATTGCTGCCCAGCAGGAAAGGCAGGCCCAGCAGGCGGATGATTTTGCCGGCCACCAGCGCGGCGGCCTGGGCGTCGCTGATGTCGGGCAGGATGACCACGAATTCATCCCCGCCCTGGCGCGAAACCGTGTCACTACTGCGCACCACCGCACGGATGCGCTCGGCCGCCTGTTTCAGCAACTGGTCACCCATGAGGTGACCCAGGGTGTCGTTGACTTCCTTGAAACGGTCCAGATCGATAAACAGCAGTGCCAGATTGCTGTTCTTGCGGCGCGCCCGCTCCAGTTCTTTGGCCAGAATGTCACGCAACAGCCGCAAATTGGGCAGGCCGGTCAGGGCGTCGTAGTTGGCCTCGTGCCAGATGGCCTGCTCCATGCGCTTGCGTTCGCTGATATCCAGCATCAGGCCGACCAGCCCGCCCAGGCTGCCGTCGGCCTTGTCGAAGGTCGCCTTGTAGAACATCACCTCATGCCGGCTGCCATCGCCATACACCACCTGGGTTTCGTATACCTGGGTGCCGCGGTCATCAAACAGCGCCTGGTCTGCTGCCTGGTAGCGGGCGGCCAGGTCGGGCGGGGATATATCGAATACGGTACGGCCGATCAGCTCGCTGCGCGCCTTGCCCAGATATTGCTCGAAGGCGCTGTTGCAGCCGATGTAGCGGCCGGTTTCGTCCTTGTAGAACACCGGATTGGGAATGGTATCGATCAGACGGGTGATGAATTGCAGCTGATCCTGGACCGCGCGCTCCGCCGCCGTGCGTTCGGACACATCCAGCAGCATGCCGATGATGGCCGGACGCGCGCCAAAGCGGGTACTGACGCCAAACACCTCTACATCCAGCTCGCTGCCGTCCTGCCGCACCCCGCGGAAAGCATAGTGGCTGCTGTGGCTGTCGCCTTCGATGCGGCGATGGATTTCCCGGCGCACCATGTCATGGTCGCGCGGGGCGGTCAGCTCGCGCGGCCCCATGCCGCTGCACAGTTGCTGCTGGCTGTAGCCGAACAGCTCGGCCAGCCTGGGATTGACGAAGACGAAGCGGTCGTCCTGAATGACGTACACCCCGATCAGGGCATTGCTGCACAGCCCCAACAGCAAAGGCCCTGCCTCGTGCAGCAGCCCGTCCAGCGCAGATACGGTCTGGTTCATGATGTCGGCTAGTCCCCGGCGCCGGCGGTGTTGCTCACCGCCCTGTTTTGTTTATAGCGCCCAGAATACCCTAGCCGGCAACAATCCGCCCGGCTTACGGACAGGCCGTGCTACAGCTTGAAACGGCTGATGCTGGCGCGCAATGCTTCTGCCAGGCCCACCAGGGTGGCCGCGGCCTGGGCGGCGGCGCGGGCCTTGCCATGGTTGCCATCGGCCTGTTGGGCGATTTTTTCCACATTGAGCGCGATATCGCGGCTGGCGGCATCCTGCTCACCCAGTGCATCGGAAATGCCGCTGACGGCGTCCCCCACCTGTGCCGCGCCGGCCTGGATGTCCTGCAGGCTGCTGGCCGCCTGGCTGGCACTGCTGACCCCGGCATCCACCTGCTGCGCGCCGGCTTCCATATGCTCCACCGCCATGCGGGCACCGTCCTGAATCTTGCTCACGGTATCAGTAATCTGCAGCGTGGACTGGGTGGTCCGCTCGGCCAGCTTGCGCACCTCGTCGGCCACCACGGCAAAACCGCGTCCGGCCTCGCCGGCCCGCGCCGCCTCGATGGCGGCATTCAGTGCCAGCAGATTGGTCTGGTCGGCGATATCGCGAATCACCGTCACCACTTCGGCAATGCGTTCGGACAAGCCGTCCAGCTGGCGCACGGTGCCGCCAGCCTGTTTTACCGCAAGGGCGATCTGCCCCATGGTATTGGTGGCCTGTGCCACCACCTGCGCACCGGATTGCGACTGCACGCTGGCATCGACCGCCATTTGCCGGGCCAGATCGGCATGGCGCGCCACCTGGTTGATGCTGCTGCTCATTTCTTCCACGCAGGCCGCCATGGTGCTGGCCGCGGCATTCTGCTCACCGGAGGCGGTGGAAACGTCCTCAGAGATGCTGACCAGCGATCTGGCCTGTACCGACAGCGAGGCCAGGCTGCGTTCGACATCAGCAATCATCTCGCGCAGATGGCTGCTCATGGCATCGGCGGCCAGCAGCAATTCGCCCACCTCGTCCTGGCTCGCAGCCTGGATGCGTACGGTCAGGTCGCCGGCGGCCACGCGACGGATGACCTCCACCGCCTGGGCCAGCGGTCGGGTCACCCACAGGCGGCTGGCCCAGAAGGTGGCGGCCAGCAGCAGGCCGATCATCACGATGATGCCGACGGCCAGACGCCAGCGCATGGCTTGCAACTGGGCAGCAAACTCGTCTTCATAGCTGCTGGCGGCAACAATCCAGCCCCAGCGCTCGAAGGTATCGAATACGGCGATCTTGGGACGCACCGGCTCGTTGCTGTCCGGCTTGGCCCAGTGGTAATGCAGCACGCCCTGCTTCTGTTCCAGCATGATGCGGTTGAAGGCGACGCCGTCCTTGTCCTTGAAGTCCAGCAGATTCTTGCCCTGGGCCTGCGGGTGAATCATCATGCGGCCCGGTTCGTTGCGGGCGTCGAAAGCATAGATGTAGCCGGATTCGCCAAAGCGCACCGACATGATTTTCTGGCGCAGCGCAGCCAGGCTGGCGGTGAACTCCTCACCGACAAACAAGGCGCCCACCACCTGGCCGGCCTCGTTCTGCAGCGGCGAATACAAGGTCATGAAATCGCGACCAAACAGCTGTACCGGTCCGGTATAGGCATGGCCGGCATTCAGACTGGCATAGGCTGGCGAGTCGTGGCTCAGCGGGGTGCCGACGGCGCGGCTGCCGTCTTCTTTCTTGACCGAGGTGGCAACACGAATCCACTCGCTGCCATCCTTGACGAAGATGGTGGCCAGCGAGCCGGTGGCGCGGGTGAAGCGATCCACCTCCAGCGTGCTGTTATTGATGACATGCTCGCCCATGCGCAGCACCGGCAAGGCTTTGCCGCCGGTATCCATCCGTTCGCCACTCAGTACCGGCTGTCCGGGCAGGCTGGCCCGCAAGGCGGATTCGGCCAGCGCGGCCGAGCGTTCCAGCTGCGCCGCGTAGGCATCCATCATGTCGATGACCTGGCGGTTGGCCTGGCGCATTTCCTGTTGCTGTTGCTGCTCCATGCGCTGGCCTTGCCAGTGGGTCAGCCAGATGCCGGCCAGTCCGAGTACCACCAGCAACAACAGGGATAACACCAGGTTGAGCTTGGCGGCAATGCTGAGCCTGCTGGTAAAAGCGTTGAATTGTTTTGACATGATGATGGCCAGGGTATGTGTGTGTGTGCCTGGATGCTGGTCCGCACGACGGGCGGCAAGCGTGTTAGCACATTGGTCTAATTTTGCCGTGGCATCATAATATGAAAATGTTATTTCGATGCAGTAAATTCTTAATAAAATTGACAATTATCAATCGAAAATGATTAGCACTCGTTTTGTGCCGATTGCAGAAAATTGTGCCGGATAGCAACAAGATTGCCAGCGTCGGCAATCGCAATGAACCATCGCGCAGTGAATGATGGAAAGGCGGTGTTTTATTGCAAAGTGCGGACCTGCCGCCTGGCGGCAAACCCGCAACAAGCGGGGCAGATCAGTGCATCAGCGCCCCCGGGACAAGTCAGCGATCAGTCGGCCACGCCTTGTGGCTGTCCTTGCTGAAAGGCCCTCCGCAGCTGGTCGATCAGTTGCTGCATCAGGGGGGAATTGTGGCTGCCCTTGCGCTGGATCAGCCCCAGGGTGCGCGACAAGGCCGGCTCGCTGATTTCAATGCCGACCAGCATATGCCTTTGCGCCTGGGTCAGGCTCAGCTCGGGCACGATCACCGGCCCCATGCCGGCCAGCACCATGCCATAGACCCCGGACAGGTGGTTTGCCTCGTAGTAGATCTGCGGCCGCTCGGCCAGCGCGGCCAGTTGATGATCCAGCAGCAGACGGTTGCTGCTGTGCGGCGAGACCGAAACCAGCTTTTCGCCTGCCAGCTCCTGCAGGCGGACACGGCTGCGGGATGCCAGGGGATGATCGCGACGCACCACCAGCAGGTAGCGCTCGGTCAGCAAGGGCAGGAAGTCGATGCCCGGATCTTCCCCGCCGACAAAGTTGATGCCGAGATCGGCCCGGCCATCCAGCACGCAGGCCAGTACCTCCTGCGCATTTTCATCCAGGACCCGCAAGCGGTGTTGCGGATGCGCACGGGCAAACGCGGCCAGCACCTCCGGCAGCAATTGCTGGGCTACCGATGGAATGCTGGCGATGGTCAGCATGCCGCAGCGCAATTGCTGGCGCTGGCCCAGGCCGTGCATGGCGGCCTCCAGCTCTTCCACCACCGCCTGGGCGTGCTGCAGGAAATGCACGCCCTCCCCGGTCAGCCGTACGCTGCGCGTGGTGCGCTCCAGCAACCGTACCTGCAGGGCCTGCTCCAGCCTGTCGATGCGCCGGCTCAGGGCGGGCTGGGACAGATACAGCGCTTCGGCGGCGGCCTTGAAGCTGGACTTGTCCGCCACCGCGATAAAGGCCTGCAACTCATTGAGCTCGAAATTGATGCGCGCCATTTATTAATCCATGAATTAATTGCAATTAACTATTTAATGCGTCCCGTGCATTATTCGTCAAACGATAAAACACAACAACAGGAGAGACGAATGCATGCACCGACAACGGGATGGCGCCGCTGCGCCATCAGCCTGCTGCTGCTGGGCGGCCTGTGTGGCACGGCAGCTGCGGATGAGCTGCGCGTGGTCAGTTCCGGTGGCTTTGCCGCCGCGCTGAAAACACTGGCCCCCCGCTTCGAACAACAAACTGGCCACCATCTGCTGCTGGACTGGGGCCCCTCCATGGGCGACACCCCGCAGGCCATTCCCCAGCGCCTGGCGCGCGGCGAGCCGGTCGATGTGGTGGTGATGGTGGGCAACTCGCTGCGAAAACTGCTTGCCAGCGGCCAGCTGGCAGCGGACAGCGCCACCCTGCTGGCCAGCTCGCGCATTGCGCTGGCGGTCAAGGCCGGCAGCCCGCATCCCGATATCAGCAGCTTGCCGGCACTGCGGCAAACCCTGCTCGACAGCAAGTCTCTGGCCTATTCCGACAGCGCCAGCGGTGTATTCCTGTCGACCGTGTTGTTCCAGCGTCTGGGTGTGGCCGAGGCCATCAAGACGCGCAGCCGCATGATTCCCGCCGAACCGGTGGGCATGGTGGTGGCGCGGGGCGAGGCCCAGCTGGGCTTTCAGCAACTGAGCGAGCTGATTCCGGTGCGCGGCATCGACATTGTCGGCTTGCTGCCTGAGCAGGCGCAGCTGGTCACCGACTACTCCGCCGCCGCCGTGCAAGACAGCCGCCACGCCAGCCTGGCCCGCCAGTTCATCCGCTTTCTGGCATCGCCGCAGGCGGCCGAAAGCATACGCCAGACCGGGCTGAGCCCGACCGCCACCACCGCACAACAAGGAGGCTGATCATGCAGCACACCCGCCAACAATCCAGCCTGTCCATGGTGCTGCGCGTCACCAGCGGCAACTTTCTGGAAATGTTCGATTTCTTTCTGTACGGCTTTTACGCCACCTACATTGCCAAGACCTTTTTCCCGGCGGGCAATCTGTATGCCTCGCTGATTCTGGCATTTGCCACCTTTGGCGCGGGCTTTCTGGCCCGTCCGGTCGGTGCCATCATCCTCGGCAGCTATATCGACCGCATTGGCCGGCGCAAGGGTCTGATCCTGACCCTGGCCATCATGGCCTGCGGCACGGCACTGATCGCCTTTGTCCCCGGCTATGCCACCATCGGCCTGCTGGCCCCGGTGCTGGTGCTGATCGGCCGCTTGCTGCAGGGTTTTTCCGCCGGTGTGGAGCTGGGCGGGGTATCGGTCTATCTGGCAGAGATGGCCACGCCGGGACGCAAGGGCTTTTTTGTCAGCTGGCAATCGGCCAGCCAGCAAGTGGCCATCATGTTTGCTGCGGTGCTGGGCTATGGCTTGCACAAGCTACTGCCAGCCCAGCAAATCGACCAATGGGGATGGCGCATTCCGTTTTTCATCGGCTGCCTGATCATTCCCTTCCTGTTCATGATTCGCCGCTCGCTGCAGGAAACCGAGGCCTTTCTGGCACACAAGCAGCATCCCAGCTTTGCCCAGATATTGCGCTCGATTGCCGACAACTGGCGGCTGATTGCAGCCGGCATGCTGCTGGTGGTGATGACCACGGTGTCCTTCTATCTGATTACCGTGTACACCCCCACCTTTGGCAAAAGCGTGCTGAAGCTGACTGAAAACGAAAGCCTGCTGGTGACCTTCTTTGTCGGGCTGTCCAATTTCATCTGGCTGCCCATCATGGCGAGCCTGTCCGACCGCATCGGCCGCTGGCCGCTGATGCTGGGTTTCAGCGCACTGACCATGCTCAGCGCCTACCCTGCCCTGAGCTGGCTGGTGGCCAGCCCCAGCTTCGCCCGCATGCTGACCGTGGAACTGTGGTTGTCCTTCCTGTATGCCAGCTATAACGGCGCCACCGTGGTGGCCCTTACCGAAATCATGCCGGCACATGTGCGTACCGTGGGCTTTTCACTGGCCTACAGCCTGGCCACCGCGATTTTTGGCGGCTTCACTCCGCTGATCAGCACGGCATTGATCGATGCCAGCGGCGACAAGGCGGCACCGGCTTACTGGATGATGCTGGCCGCTGCCTGCGGTCTGCTGGCGACACTGGCCCTGTACCGGCAGGAGGTACGCCACTGCTGGCGCAGCCGTACCCAGGCCGCCTGAAGTTTTACCCTCCGTTTGCGCAGCCACCCAGTTCTGGCATGCACCAGCCTCCTACCAGGAGGCTGTTTTTTTTGGTAGCGGGCCGCCAACGCTGCAACTGGCGATGGCAGACCATGTGCGCAGTGATCGTGCCGGTAACGGAGGGCTGGAAGCACGGCACAGGCATGAATGGCGGGCGGCAATACCAGCGCGGATGGTATTGCCTCAGGGCAAGCGTGCAGGAACAGACTCGGTGATTTGCCAGAGACAGCCGGACTGGCTGGAACGGGGGGAATGACGCGGCAGGATACGCCTGCAGCAAGCAGGCGCAGTATGATCACGCTGCTTCAGAAATCATCCAGCGTGCAGGGTTGGGTATCTTCTTCTTCGATATCTTTCAACAGCAATATCTTGAGCGGTATGACCATTTCGCGGATGTCCTGCTTGGCACGAAAGACATCTGCCTCCAACTGGCACAGCACCAATTGAAATGCCAGTTCCAGCATTGCCTCGATATTGGGTATTTTGGCGTCCAACTATTTTTCCTGCTTGGTTCTACGATCATTCGGTGAATACTGCCGCCTACTGCGCCAGGCAGAGGCTTATGCACCCCTCCAGTATCATGCCATCCGGGTGTTTTCGTCCAGAAAATAAGCAATAAATCAGCGGCAAATAAAGAAAGTCATGGCTTAAAACAGAAAAAATGTTTAATGAATAAGCGCATGAATTGATTATCGCCTTATCATATTCGGTCAATCCGGCCAGACAGCTGCCGCCACGACACCCAGGCCGCCTGA
The DNA here is from genome assembly GCF_016429115.1 of Aquitalea sp. ASV15. Classification (NCBI taxonomy): domain Bacteria; kingdom Pseudomonadati; phylum Pseudomonadota; class Betaproteobacteria; order Neisseriales; family Chromobacteriaceae; genus Aquitalea; species Aquitalea sp. ASV15. The sequence continues at coordinate 86,836 of NZ_JAELTZ010000011.1, forward strand.
GCAGCACAAGCCGCTCGCCATTCTGTCACGCCCTCGCCACCGCCGGCTTGGCCGTAGCGCCGCTATACTGGCGGCATTCCCTGAAACAACCCCGGAGAGCCGCATGTCCGCCATCCCGCGCCTGCACACCCCTGCTTTCGCCTTGCTCGGCCTGTTGCTGGCCGCCTGTGCCAGGCCACCGACCACGCCGCCGCCAGCCATGGCGGGCATGGCCAATCCGGCCGCGCTGTATTGCATCAAACAGGGTGGCCGCTTGCTGCCGCAAAAAGACAATGCCGGCAATGAATATTCCCTGTGCCAGCTGACAGATGGCCGGGTAGTCGAGGAATGGACGCTGTTCCATCAACAGGACAAAGCGGCGCAGCCCTGAGTGGCCGCGATGTTGGCAAGAGGACTGTTGCGGCTTGGAATATCGCGCAAAAAAAAGCTGGCCGGCAGTGCCGGCCAGCTCGGTCCTTGCTGGATGTTCAGGCGCCGGCCTGCGCATCCTTGAACATGGCCTTGATGCCACGCAGGGCCTGCCGGATACGCGCTTCGTTCTCGATCAGCGCAAAGCGCACGTACTCATCACCCTGGTCACCAAAACCAATACCCGGTGACACACACACCTTGGCCTTTTCCAGCATCAGGCGGGCGAACTCCAGCGAACCCAGTTCGCGCCACTGCTCCGGAATGCGCGCCCAGATATACATGGAAGCCTTGGGGCATTCCACTTCCCAGCCAATCTCGTTCAGCCCCTTCACCAACACGTCGCGGCGCTGCTGGTATTTTTCGGCAATCTCACGTACGCATTGCTGGTCGCCTTCCAGCGCGGCAATGGCGGCCACTTGCAGCGGAGTGAAAGTGCCGTAATCGTGGTAGCTCTTCATGCGCGCCAGCGCCGCCACCAGGTCCGGGTTGCCCACCATGAAACCGATGCGCCAGCCGGCCATGTTATAGCTCTTGCTCAGGGTAAAGAATTCGACGGCGATATCCTTGGCACCCGGCACCTGCATGATGGACGGCGCTTTCCAGCCATCAAACACGATGTCGGCATAGGCCAGGTCATGCACCACGAAGATGTCGTGCTTCTTGGCCAGGGCAATCACTTTTTCGAAGAAATCCAGCTCCACGCACTGCGCAGTGGGATTCGACGGAAAACCCAGCACCATCATCTTGGGCTTGGGGTAGCTGCCGCGGATGGCTTTTTCCAGCTCGGCAAAAAAGTCGATGCCCGGCACCAGCGGCACCGAACGGATTTGCGCCCCGGCAATTACCGCGCCGTAAATGTGGATGGGGTAGCTGGGGTCCGGCACCAGCACGGTATCGCCGCCATCCAGCGTGGCCAGCATCAGGTGGGCCAGGCCCTCCTTGGAGCCGATGGTGACAATCGCCTCGCTATTGGGATCGATGTCCACCTCGTAGCGGTCCTTGTACCAGCGCGAAATGGCGCGACGCAGGCGTGGAATACCCTTGGAGGCCGAATAGCCGTGGGTATCCGGGCGTTGCGACACTTCGTTGAGCTTGGCCACGATATGCGGCGGGGTGGCACCATCGGGGTTGCCCATGCTCAGGTCGATGATGTCCTCGCCGCGCTGCCTGGCAGCCAGTTTCAGTTCGGCGGTGATATTGAAAACGTAAGGAGGGAGACGATCGATGCGCGCAAAGCGGCGCTTGCCTGCAGAGGAAGCCATGTGAGCCTTTCACGTAAGCGCCCGGAACCGTCCGAGCGACGTTGCCCATGAGGGGCAGAGACGATCCTATCCCCGCCTGCTGCGATGCACAAGGATTTTTTGCCGTCGGCATTATTCTTGACAAGCCAGCGCTGGCAGCGCTGCAATGCGCTCTTGTGTCACCTCCCCATGAAGCCTTGTTCCCCATGACAGACAAGAACGGCCTGGATCGCATTGATCTGAAAATCCTCGACATCCTGCAACGCGATGGCCGCCTGCCCTTCCAGCGCCTGTCCGAGCAGGTAAACCTGACCCCGCGTCCTTGTCTGGAGCGGGTGCGCCGTCTGGAGAAGGCCGGCATCATCAAGGGCTACAGCGCCATCGTCGACCTGCCGCGCAGCACACCGCCACTGGTGATTCTGGCGCAGGTGACGCTAGCCGACCATCTGGTTTCCCAGCAAGCCTTCATTGCCGAAATCCAGCGCACCCCGCAAGTGCAGGATGGCTGGATGGTGAGCGGAACGGTGGATTTTTTACTGCGCATTGCCTGCCAGCATATTGACGAATACCGCCAACTGGCCGACGCCTGGCTGGCCAGCACGGCGTTTCGCATCGAGAAAATCCTGACCACTACCGAGCTGCAAACCATCAAGCGCGATGGCCGCAGCCCGGAATAGCGTCACCGTCAGAAGCGCAAGGACAGGCAGGTGAGTCCGCCGTCCATCTTGCGGATTTCACTGGTATCAGTCTGGATGATGGGCAGGTCCAGCTGCTGTAGCTGACGCAAGGTATGCGGATAGCCGCTGGGTGTGATCAGGGTGTTGTTGATCCACATGGTGTTGCCGGCGTATTCCTCGGCCGGGTCCAGCACGATATGGCGAAAATCGCGGAAGGCCGGTTCGTCCGCCGCGCTTGCTGACAGTAGCACGGTATTGGGCCCGACATAATTCACTACCGATTTCAGATGCAGGCCGGAGGCCACCGGCACTGCCTGCACGCTGTAGCCGAATTTTTCCACTTCGCGGGCAAAGCGGCTGATGCCTGCCTCATTGGTGCGGCTGGACAGGCCGATGAAGAAACGCTTGTCCACCATCAGCACATCGCCGCCATCCATGTGCTCGCCCTCACCCAGCCACACCGCATGGCGAAAACGCGATACCAGCGGAGCAATGCTGTGCACTTCACCACGCCGCGACGCTGCACCCGGATGGGTGATGATGGCCAGCTCCGGCATCATCACCGCCACGTCCTCGACAAAATGCGCATCGGGGAAATCCGGCAAGGCCGGCAGCGTGGTGACGGTCAGGCCAAGTTGCAGCAGGATGTCGATGTATTCACGAAACTGCTGGCGGGTGAGCGCGGCATCCGGCGCACCAAGGCTGGCCGTGGTCAGCCCGGCGGCAACGGTGTCGGCAGGCAGGCGGGTGATGGCATGGGTAAAGTACATGGCGATTGCTCCGGTAATGGGCTGACACGACAGGTGTTGTCTGTCTTGCTGCCCACCATTCTAGGGAGGTCTCCATGCCAGAACGGTCGATATGCGGCCATGCCGCAGCCAATCTGTGCTGTGCTACCGCCCTGACGCAGCCTGGTCGGTCCAGGCCAGTATCTGCCGGGCGCAACCTTCATCCGTCACCAGCCCGGACAGCCACTGACCGCGCAACACCGCCAGAATGGCGGCAGCCTTGCTTTCCCCGCCGGCAAAGGCAATCACCGGGCGTTGCGGAGCATGCTGCAATGGCAGGCTGGTAACGCGCTGCTGGATGTCGGCAGCGGCCAGCTGGCCCTGCTTGTCGATGGGCCGGCCAATGATTTCAGCCACGGCATTCTGCGTCATCAAGGCGCGGACCTCGTCCGGCGTCAGAAAGCCGTCTTCCTGCAAGGCGCAGTGTTCGCCAATGCTGCCAATACCGATGAACGCCACATCAGCCTGTGCCGCCAGCCCTTCCACCACATGGTATAGCCGGTGGTTGCACCACAAGGCGCGGTCGTTCGCGCTATCGGCATACAAGGGCGCAGGTAGCAGGAAATACTTGCTCTGGGTTTTTTGCGAGGCGGGCAAGGCCACGTCGTAACGGTTGGATGAACCGTCATGCGCAATGGTGCCAATCAGCGATACCAAACGGTGTTGCGGGCAATCCAGCGGCGGCAGTTCGTCGATGATGGCCTTGAGGGTACGGCCCGAGCCCAGTGCCACCACCATCGGCTTATCCTGGGTGAGGTAGCGCTGGAAGATTTGCGCCCCGGCCACCGCCAGCTTGTGTTGTAACTCAGCGGGTGAATCCATGTCCTTGGGCACCACTTCGCACAAGCTCAGGCCGAATCTGGCCTGCAAGGCGGCAGCCAATTCCAGACAATCCGCCACCGGGTGCTGTACCGATACCTTGACCAGACCGCCCTCCACTGCCGAAGCCAGCAGCCGTTGCGCCACCTGGCGTGACACATTCAGCTGCTCGGCCACTTCGTTCTGGTTCTTGCCTGCCACGTAATACAACCAGGCTGCTCTTGCTGCCTGATCCAGCTTGTCCTGTTGTTTGGCCATCTCCCCTCCTGCCGGTTTTCCTGTCGGGCCCAGCCCTCACTGTGTGGCGTTGTACCACCGCCCCCGCCCCCGGCGTCAAGCACTGTGTGAGCGGCGACCACTGTCCTGCCATACCGCACTGGACGCAACAGCAGGCGACAAACCACTTGGCCCCGGCGCAAGGCAAGCCTGACAGGTCTGTCAGCCCTTATGTGCAGCGCAGCAAAATATTCAGGCAAATCATGGTGCTATGCAGCATCAACTTGCTTTTAAAAAAAGCGCTTGACAGTAAATTTCAAATTATCGAATATTTGCCCACAATAAGGGCATTTGCTCTAAAGGCAAAACATCAAGCCTGCAACGGAGACAACACAGTGAAACTCGCCAACAAAACGGCCATCCTCACCGGGGCCGCCAGCGGCATCGGCATTGCCGTCGCCCGCCGCTATCTGCAAGAAGGTGCCAGCTGCCTGCTGGTGGACCTGAAACTCAACGACGAACTCCAGGCATTGCAACAGGAACACCCACAACACGTGGCCTTGCTGCAAGCCGACGTCACCCGGCGCGAAGATATCGCCGCCATCGTCAGCACTGCCATAGAACGCTTTGGCGGCATCGACATCCTGTACAACAACGCAGCCATCTTCGACATGCACCCCTTGCTGGACGAATCCTGGGACAGCTTCGACCGGCTGTTTGCGGTCAACGTCAAGGGCATGTTCTTCCTGCTGCAAGCCGTGGCACGCCAGATGGTGGAACAAGGTCGCGGTGGCAAGATCATCAACCTGTCCTCCCAGGCCGGTCGTCGTGGCGAGGCGCTGGTGGCTCACTACTGCGCCACCAAGGCTGCGGTCATCAGCTATACCCAGTCTGCCGCGCTGGCACTCGCTCCGCATGGCATCAATGTCAACGGCATTGCCCCCGGCGTGGTGGATACGCCGATGTGGAAGGATGTCGACGCGCTGTTTGCCCGCTACGAAGGCCGCCAGCCTGGCGAGAAAAAACGCCTGGTGGGCGAAGCCGTGCCGCTGGGCCGCATGGGCCTGCCGGAGGACCTGACTGGTGCCGCCCTGTTCCTGGCTTCGGCCGATTCCGATTACATCACCGCCCAGACGCTGAACGTGGACGGTGGCAACTGGATGAGCTGAGCCCTCGCGCCTGGCGATACTGATTTTCCGTCCGCTTGCGGACTTTCCCCCGCTGTAGTGCAACCTTGCTGTACTGAAAAAATAAAGAGGAGACAGACATCATGCATCAGCAATACCAACGCCCGTCCCGTTTGCGCCAGATTGTCCTTGCCGGCAGCCTGGCGCTGGCTTCCCTGTCCGCTACGGCAGCCACCACGCTGACCATTGCCGCGCTCAACAACCCGGACATGATCGAGCTGAAAAAACTGGCCCCGGCGTTCGAGCAACAAAACCCCGACATCAAGCTCAACTGGGTGGTGCTGGAAGAAAACGTGCTGCGCCAGCGCGTCACCACCGATATTGCCACCAATAGCGGCAAGTTCGACGTGATGATGATTGGCACATACGAAGCGCCGATCTGGGCCAAGAAGGGCTGGCTGTACCCGATGGACAAACTGTCGGCCGACTACGACCTGAACGATGTGGTGAAAACCGCACGTGACGGCCTGTCCTACGGCGGCAAGCTGTATGCACTGCCCTTCTATGTAGAAAGTTCGATGACTTTCTACCGCAAGGACCTGTTCAGCAAGCTGGGCCTGAGCATGCCGGAAAAGCCCACTTACACCCAGATTGCCGACTACGCCAAGGTACTGAAGGAAAAAGGCGGGGTGTATGGCATCTGCCTGCGCGGCAAGGCCGGCTGGGGCGAGAACATGGCCTTCCTGTCCACCCTGATCAACACCAATGGCGGCCGCTGGTTTGACGAGAAGTGGCATCCCACCATCGACAGCCCGGAGTGGAAGAAGTCGGTCGGCTTCTATGTGGACCTGTTGCAAAAGTATGGCCCGCCCGGTGCCAGCACCAACGGCTTTAACGAAAACCTGACGCTGTTTGCCAGCGGCAAGTGCGGCATGTGGATTGACGCCACCGTGGCAGCCGGCATGCTGTTCAACCCCAAGGAATCGCAAGTGGCTGACAAGGTGGGCTTTGCCATGGCCCCCACAGGCGTAACGCCCAAGGGCAGCAGCTGGTTGTGGTCGTGGTCGCTGGCCATTCCCAAGTCCTCCCGTCAGGAAGCCGCTGCCAAGCAGTTTGTGCAATGGGCCACCTCCAAGGACTACATCAAGCTGGTGGCCAAGGACCTGGGCTGGACCTCTGTTCCGCCGGGCACCCGTATCTCCACCTACAAGCAGCCGGAATACCAGAAGGCCGCTCCGTTTGCCAGCTTTGTGCTGAATGCCATCCAGTCGGCCAACCCCACCGATGCCACGCTGAAGAAAGTGCCGTATAGCGGCATCCAGTTTGTCGGCATTCCGGAATTCCAGTCCTTCGGCACCGTGGTGGGTCAGTCCATCTCCGGCGCACTGGCTGGCAACACCACCGTGGATGCGGCGCTGAAGGCCGGTCAGGCCGCCGCCAACCGCGCCGTGGTGCAAGGTGGTTACCAGAAGTAAGCGCAGTCATGGCCAGTCCGGGTGCAGCCCTGTCGCCCGTGTCTGGCCAGCCCTGCCTGTCATTCCCGTTTTGCTGGAGCAGTATTGATGAACTCCCCCACCCGCGAGGCACTGCCCGCTGTTGACAGCGGCCAGCCCCATGCCGCTGCCGCTGCCGGTAGCGCACGCAAATCCGTCTGGGCACAGCGCTGGCTGTTGTCCCCCGCTGTCCTCAGCCTGTTGCTGTGGTCGGTGGTGCCGCTGCTGATGACCATCTATTTCTCGGTCACCCGTTACAACCTGCTCAGCCCGGACGAATCCGGCTTTGTCGGGCTGGATAACTACCGCTTTTTGTGGAGCGACCCGTCCTTCCTGCCGTCCATCTTCAATACCCTGCTGCTGACCGGTGCGGTGCTGCTGATTTCTGTTGTTGGCGGCGTATTGCTGGCGGTGTTGTTCGACCAGGAATTCTTTGGCCGTGGCATTGCCCGCCTGCTGGTAATTGCACCCTTCTTTGTCATGCCCACGGTCAGTGCGCTGATCTGGAAGAACATGCTGCTGCACCCGGTATACGGCCTGCTGGCCGCTGCCATGCATGCGCTGGGCTTGCAGCCGATTGACTGGCTGGGCCAGTACCCGATGTTTTCCATCATCATGATTGTCAGCTGGCAATGGCTGCCGTTTGCCTTCCTGATTCTGCTGACAGCCATCCAGTCACTGGACCCGGAACAAAAGGAAGCAGCGCAAATTGACGGTGCCGGCCCCTTCTCCATGTTCTTTTACATCGTGCTGCCGCACCTCAAGCGTGCCATCGGCGTGGTGGTGATGATTGAAACCATCTTTTTGCTGTCGATTTTTGCCGAAATCTACACCACCACCGCGGGTGGTCCGGGTACGGCCACCACCACTCTGTCCTTTTTGATCTACTCCATGGGCCTGCAACAGTTTGACGTGGGCATGGCGTCCACCGGCGGCATTCTGGCCGTGGTACTGGCCAATATCGTGTCGGTATTCCTGGTGCGCATGCTGGCCAGCAACCTCAAAGGGGAGAACGAGCAATGAGCGTCGCCCACAGCCGCCTGCGTTATGGCATCACCACCGCCGTGGCCTGGAGCCTGGCCATCCTGGTGTTCTTCCCCATCTTCTGGATGATGATCACCGCCTTCAAGACCGAGGAGCAGGCCTACCAGCTGAGCGTGATTTTCCAGCCTACGCTGCAAAGCTTCCGCGAGGTGTTTGCCCGCAGCGACTACCTGTCCTTTGCCGGCAACTCCATCGCCATCTCGCTGGGCGTTACCGTGCTGAGCCTGCTGGTCGCTATTCCGGCGGCCTACAGCATGGCCTTCTTCCCTGGTCCGCGTACCCAGAAAATCCTGCTGTGGATGATGTCCACCAAGATGATGCCGTCGGTGGGCGTACTGCTGCCGGTCTACCTGCTGTGGAAGAACAGCGGGCTCTTGGATACCGTCAGCGGGCTGATCATCATCTATACCCTGATCAACCTGCCCATCGCGGTGTGGATGGCCTTTACCTACTTCTGCGAAGTACCGAAGGAAATCCTGGAAGCCGCACGCATTGACGGGGCCAATACCTGGCAGGAAATCTTCCACCTGCTGTTGCCGATGTCCTTGCCCGGCCTGGCTTCCACCGGCCTGCTGTTGCTGATCCTGTCGTGGAACGAGGCTTTCTGGAGTATCAACCTGTCCAGCTCGCATGCCGCGCCGCTGACGGTGTTCATTGCCTCCTACTCCAGCCCGGAGGGCTTGTTCTGGGCCAAGCTGTCTGCTGCCTCCCTGCTGGCGGTCGCACCCATCATGGTGCTGGGCTGGCTGGCACAAAAGCAGCTGGTACGCGGCCTTACCTTCGGAGCGGTCAAGTGAGCCAGACCTTCACCCATCTGATCAGCGACTGCGACGGCGTGCTGCTGGACACCGAAGCCATCGCCTTTGAAGTGTTGCAGCGCGAACTGGCCACCAGCCTGCCCGGCATCGACGTGGCCGCCGCCATCCTGCCGCGCCTTGGCCTGACGCTGGATGCACTGCTGGCCGACATCGCCCGTCACCATCCGCTGTCCATGTCGGCGTCAGACATCGAACAACTGCGTGACACGGTGGAAGGCGAAGTGGCCGAACGCCTGCAATTGATACCCGGCGTGGCCGCCGCCATGGCCGCCGTGCCGCTGCCGCGGGCGGTGGTCAGCAATAGCGCCGGGCACCGGGTACGTGCTGCGCTGAACAAAACCGGCCTGACCCCGCTGTTTGAAAACCGGGTTTTCTGCGCCGATGAAGTGGGCGCGGCCAAGCCGGACCCGGCGCTGTATCTGGCCGCCAGCCAGGCTTTTGGCGTGGCGCCACAGCACTGCCTGGTGGTGGAAGACAGCGTCACCGGCGTACGCGCTGCCGTGGCAGCCGGCATGACGGTACTGGGCTTTACCGGTGCCGGGCATGTGGCCGACGGCCAGGCCGACAAGCTGCTGGCCTGCGGGGCCTGCACTACTTTTGATGACATGCAGCGCCTGCCCCAGCTGGTGGCCCTGCTGTGCCAACACCACCAACAATGACAAAAGCGGCGACCCCAGCCGCCCGAGGAGAATGAATATGGCAAGCGTCAACCTGCGTAATGTCAGCAAGCGCTATGGCGACAACCCGGAAGTGATGCGCGACATCAATCTGGACATTCAGGATGGAGAATTCGTGGTGTTTGTCGGCCCCAGCGGCTGCGGCAAATCCACCCTGCTGCGCATGATTGCCGGGCTGGAAGACATCAGCGGCGGCGATTTGCTGATTGGCGACGACCGCATGAACACCGTGCCACCGGCCAAGCGCGGCATCGCCATGGTGTTCCAGTCCTATGCGCTCTATCCGCATATGAGCCTGTACGACAATATGGCCTTCGGCCTGAAGCTTGCGGGCAAATCCAAAAGCGAAATCGACGCTGCGGTACGCAAGGCAGCCAGCATCCTGCATATCGACCACCTGCTGGACCGCAAACCCAAGGCCTTGTCCGGCGGCCAGCGCCAACGGGTGGCCATTGGCCGCGCCATCACCCGCGAGCCCAAGGTGTTCCTGTTTGACGAGCCGCTGTCCAATCTGGACGCCGCGCTGCGGGTGAAAATGCGGCTGGAGTTCTCCCGCCTGCATCAGGATCTGAAAACCACCATGATCTACGTCACCCACGACCAGGTGGAAGCCATGACGCTGGCCGACAAGATCGTGGTGCTGTCCGCCGGACGCATCGAGCAGGTGGGCAGCCCGAAAACCCTGTACCACCACCCGGCCAACCGTTTTGTGGCGGGCTTTATCGGCTCGCCCAAGATGAACTTCATCGACGGCACCGTCAGCGCCATCGATGCTGAAACCGTCACCGTGCAGATCAACAACGGCGGCCTGCAACAGGTGTGCGTGGCTGCGCGTGGCATCCAGCCCGGTGACAAGGTCTGCATTGGCGTGCGGCCGGAATACCTGCAACTGGACAGCGACCATCCGGTCATCAAGGCCACCGTCAGCACGGTGGAGGGCCTGGGTGACTTCTCCTATATCTATGCCGCCTCCGCCAGTGCCGAAGAACCCTTGATCAGCCGCATCCCGGACACACTGGAAGTGGCCGATGGCAGCCAGATCGGCTTCTCCATCAAGCCGCACCACTGCCACCTGTTCGACAGCCAGGGCGAGGCCATGCCACGCACCACACCGCCGACGCAACACTGATTTCAAGCATTGCAGCCCCTGCACCGCCCTTGCCTGCCCGGCAAGGGCGCGGGGACGGCTGCGCCCTGATCAAGCCAAACACAGGAAGCACAGATCATGACTTCATCCCAACAACAGCCCGGCTGGCTGCACATCGGTGCCGGTTCCTTCCATCGCGCCCATCAGGCCTGGTATCTGGACCAACTGGCCAAACAGGGTCAGCCCGCCTGGCGGCTGGCGCTGGGCAATATCCGCGCTGACATGTCGCCGCTACTGGAGCAACTGGCCGCCCAAAACGGCGTGTACACGCTGGAAACCATCTCCCCGGCCGGTGAGCATCGTTATGAAGAAATCCACGCCATTCAGGCCGTCATTCCCTGGGACGCCCAATTATCCGCGCTGATTGCCGCAGGGGCGGACAGCAACACGCGGGTGATTTCCTTCACCGTGACCGAGGGCGGCTATTACCTGGACCAGCATCTGCAACTGGACACCGCCAATGCCGACCTGGCGGCCGACCTGCAAGGCGGCCTTAACACCATCTATGGCGCCATCGCTGCCATTTTGCGCACCCGCATGGCGGATAGCGGTGCGCCAGTCACCCTGCTCAACTGTGACAACCTGCGCCATAACGGCGAGCGCTTTCACAGCGGGCTGAAGCAGTTTTTGCAACTGCGTGGCGAAACCGACTTGCTAGCCTGGGTGGACAGCCATACCAGCAGCCTCAACTGCATGGTGGACCGCATCACCCCGCGCCCCACGCCGGAAATCATTGCCCGGGTAGCCGCAGCCACCGGCAAGCACGACCCCTGCGCCATCATGGGCGAATCCTTCATCCAGTGGGTGGTGGAAGACAACTTCATTGCCGGTCGCCCGGCGCTGGAGGCTGTTGGCGTGGAAATGGTGGCATCGGTTTTACCCTACGAAGAAGCCAAAATCCGCATCCTCAACGCCAGCCACAGCTGCATTGCCTGGGCCGGAACCTTGATTGGCCTGTCCAGCATTGATGAAAGCACGGCCGTGCCGTCCATCCGCCAGATGGCGTTTGATTACGTCACCCAGGATGTCATCCCCTGCCTGTCGCCCAGTCCGCTGGATCTGGCTGCCTACCGCGACACCGTGCTGGAGCGTTTTGGCAACCCGCACATCCGCGACAGCAACCAGCGTGTGGCTGCTGATGGGTTCTCCAAGGTGCCGGGCTTCATCGCACCCACCTTGCAGCAATGCGTAGCGCGCGGTGCCGTACCAACAGCCACTTGCATGCTGCCGGCGCTGTTCTTCCGCTTCCTGCAACGCTGGCAAGCCAATACGCTGCCATACGCCTATCAGGACGGTATCATGGACGCCGCAGCCTGCCGCCAGATGCTGACCGCCGCCGACCCGGTAGCCGCCTTCTGCGCCGACCCCATGCTGTGGGGTAGTCTGGCTGGCACCGCTCAACTGGAAACGCCGCTGCGCGTGGCACTGCAAAAAGTCGACCAGTGGCTGGCCAGCATGCAGGCAGGCTGATTCGGATAATCCGCTGGAGAGAGCGATGTATCTTGGAATTGATCTGGGCACCTCGGAAGTCAAAGTAGTCCTGCTGGATGAGGCTGGCGGCCTGCTGGCCGTGGCGGGCGAAAGCCTGAGCGTGTCGCGGCCACGGCCTGGCTGGTCCGAGCAGCAGCCGGAAGACTGGTGGCAGGCCACCGGGCTTGCCATTGCCAAGCTGCGTGACAAGGCCGGCGCGGCTTTTGCCCATGTGCGTGCCATCGGCCTGTCCGGCCAGATGCATGGTGCAGTGCTGCTGGATGCGCAAAACCAGGTATTGCGCCCGGCCATTCTGTGGAATGACTTGCGCAGCGTGGCCGAATGCCAGGCGCTGACCGCTGCCGCGCCGCGCCTGCATCAACTGGCCGGCAATCTGGCCATGCCGGGCTTTACTGCGCCCAAGCTGCTGTGGGTGGCCCGCCACGAGCCGGAGCTGTTTGCCGCCATCGCCACCGTGCTGCTGCCCAAGGACTTTCTGCGCCTGCGCATGACCGGGGCCAAGCTGTGCGATACCTCGGATGCCTCCGGCACCTTGTGGCTGGATGTGGCACAGCGTGACTGGTCGGACGAATTGCTGGCCGCCTCCGGCATGCGCCGCGAACAAATGCCGCAACTGGTGGAAGGCCTGCAAGCCGCCGGCACGCTGTTGCCGGAAGTGGCCGCCGCCTGGGGCCTGGGAGATGGTGTCATCGTGGCCGGTGGTGCCGGTGATGGCGCGGCCAGCGCGGTGGGCATTGGCGCGGTGCAACCGGGCGATGGTTTTTTGTCGCTGGGTACGTCAGGTGTGATGTTTGTGGTGGACGACAGCTTCCGCCCCAATCCGGCTTCAGCCTTGCATACCTTTTGCCATGCGCTGCCCGGCCGCTGGAACCAGATGAGCGTGATGCTGGCTGCGGCCAGCTGCCTGCGCTGGTTCTGCAAGCTCACCAGCGTGGATGAGGCCAGCCTGCTGCAGGAAATCGAAGCCATGCCGGACGAGGCGCGCGCCAGTGCTCCGGTATTCCTGCCCTATCTGTCCGGCGAACGCACCCCGCATAACGACCCTTTCGCGCCAGGCGTGTTCTGGGGCCTGACCCAGGCGCACGACCGTGCTGCGCTGGGCTATGCGGTGCTGGAAGGCGTCAGCTTCGGTATGGTGGACGGGCTGGACGCATTGCGTGCCGCCGGTAGTCAGGTCAGCCAGCTGTCGCTGGTGGGCGGCGGCGCACGCAGCCCGTTCTGGGCGCAATTGCTGGCCGATGCGCTGCAACTGGACATTGTCACCCACGTGGGCAGCGAGGCCGGTGGTGCACTGGGCGCAGCCCGGCTGGGCTGGCTGGCTGCGGGCGGTGATATCGCCACCGTCTGTACCCGCCCGCCAGTGCAAGCCATCTATCAGCCGGATAGCGCGCGCCATCAGGCGCTGCAAGCCCGTTTGCAATTATTCCGTGACATTTACCGGAGCCGACCGGCTCCGCAACAAGAGGCCTGAGCATGAATTTGCTGGCACAACTCAAGCAATACACCACCGTGGTGGCCGATACTGGCGACTTTCAGCTGATCGGCCAGTACGCACCGCAGGACGCCACCACCAACCCTTCGCTGATTCTCAAGGCGGCCCAGCAAGCGGCTTATCGCCAACTGGTGCTGGACACACTGGCCGACAAGCGCCAGTTACCCATGGATCAGCAGATCGACGCGCTGCTGATTGCCTTTGGCCTGCGCATTCTGGACAGCGTGCCGGGCCGGGTGTCCACCGAAGTGGACGCCCGCCTGTCCTTCGACCGCGCCGCCACCGAGGCCAAGGCGCGCCAGTTGATTGCCTTGTATCAGGCGGCCGGGGTGGACAGCTCGCGGGTGCTGATCAAGATAGCCGCCACCTGGGAAGGCATTCAGGCAGCGGCAGCGCTGCAGCGTGACGGCATCCACTGCAACCTGACCCTGCTGTTTGCCCCGGTACAGGCCGCCGCCTGCGCCCGAGCCGGAGTCAAACTGATTTCACCCTTTGTCGGCCGCATTTACGACTGGTACAAGAAAACCGCCGGGGCCAGCTGGAACGAAGCCGCCCATGCTGGCGTCAACGACCCCGGCGTGCGCTCGGTACGCCGCATTTACGCCCTGCTGCGCCAGCATGGTTTTGCCACCGAGGTGATGGGCGCCAGCTTCCGCTCCACCGGGCAGATTCTGGCATTGGCTGGCTGCGACCTGCTCACCATCAGCCCGGATTTGCTGCAGCAGTTGCAACAGGCCGACGGGGTGTTGCAGCCACAACTGCATGCTGACATGGACCTGGGCGACGACACCCTGCCTGCCAGCCTGCTGGACGATGCCATCGACGAAAGCCGCTTCCGCTTTGCGCTGAATGAAGACGCCATGGCAACAGAAAAACTGGCCGAAGGCATCCGCCTGTTTGCCGTCGATACCGAAAAACTGGCGCAGTGGCTGCAAGCCTTGCCAACTGACTAATACAGGAAAACATCATGTTTCTGGTTTGTGGAGAAGCGCTGTTCGACTTTTTTGTCGATCAGCCCGCCAGTGCCGACAGCTGGCCGCAACTGCGTTACCAGGCAGTACCGGGCGGTTCGCCCTTCAATGTCGCCATTGGCCTGGCGCGACTGGGTCAGCGCGCTGCCCTGTTCAGCGGCGTTTCACAGGATTTCCTGGGCCGACAGTTGCTATCCGTGCTGGAGCGAGAAGGCGTGGACTGCCGCCACCTGCAGCGACGCCAGCTGCCCACCACGCTGGCACTGGTGGGGCTGGATGCCGCAGGCAAGCCGCAATACAGCTTCTATGGTGACAAGTCCCCGGAGGCCAGCCTGACCCAGGCCGACCTGCCGCAACTGGACGATGCGGTACAGGGAATACATGTTGGCTCCTATGCCTTGGTCAGCCACCCCACCGGCGACAGCCTGCAACAACTGGTGGCGCGGGAAAGCCAGCAGCGGCTGATCAGCCTGGACCCGAATATCCGCCTGAACGTGGAGCCGGACCTGAACCGCTGGCGCAGCGTGCTGGATTTTCACGCAAATCATGCCCATCTCATCAAGGTCAGCGACGAAGACCTGCAGCAGCTCTACCCGGACCTGCCACTGGAAGAGGCTGCCCGCCGCTGGCTGGGCGGGCAGTGCAGCCTGCTCATCCTGACCCGTGGCGGCGAAGGGGTGACGGTATTCAGTCCGCAGCATGGTGAATGGTCGCTACCGGCACAGCCGGTAGATGTGGTGGACAGCGTGGGCGCTGGCGATACCTTTCAGGCCGCCTTGCTGTGTTATCTGGCCGAGCAGGGTCTGGCCAGTCCGGCTGCACTGGCCAGGCTGGATCAGGCTCAAATTAACGCGCTGCTACAGTTTGCCAGCCGTGCTGCGGCCATCACCTGCTCGCGTCGCGGGCCGGATCTACCACGGCGCGATGCACTGTATTGAGCCAGACCGTCAACAGCACAGGCAGGCGGCAGCGATGCTGACACATTGGCAGCCGCCGCATTGACACCATGCAGCGCGATGCTTAGCCCAGTTAGCCGCGGCCATACAGCGACGCTGCGTACAGCGAGTGGCTACCCAGTTGGCCAGCCAGCCAGTAGGCACTGGCCACCACCATGGCCAAAGGCAGGGCGAGCAGCGGGTCGCCAGTCATCTCCAGCAGCATCACCCAGGCGGTTAATGGTGCGCGGATGGCGGCCGCCAGCAAACCAGCCATTCCCGCCACCAATGCGGCCTGCAAGGGTAAGTCAGCGCCGAACACATTAAGCAAACAGGCATACAAGCCACCTAACAAGGCCCCCAGGCACAAGGTAGGAGTGAACAAGCCCCCCTGCGCCCCGGAACTACTGCTCAGGATGATGGCCAGGAACTTGCACAGCAACACCTGCAGCAATAGCAGTGCAGGCCAATAGGCATGCAAGGCATTCTGGATGACGCTGCTGCCATTCCCCAGGACATATGGCGTCAACAGGGCCAACACTCCGCAGGCCAGCCCGCCCAATGCCAGACGCAATACCATGTAGGGCATCAGCGGCCGAAACAGTTTACTCCCCCTCGCCAGCCCCAGCAGCATGAGGGACCAGAATACTCCGCAGACCAGTCCTAGCGGCAGCAATAGCAAAACCTGCAGCAGCGAAAGAGTCGGCAAGCGCGGCAAGGCATACAGCAAGGCCGGGCCAGGCAGGGCGCGCTCCAACAGCCAGGCTACGCCACAAGCCAGTAACATGGGCAACAATAAGCGCGGGCTATAGCTACGAAACACGATTTCCGCAATGAACAAGGCACCGGCCAGCGGAGACTGGTAGGCAAACGCGACGCCAGCAGCTGCGGCACACGCCAGCATTTGCGTGGCGGTCACGGCATCGGTCCGCAAGCATGCGCCCAGCTGACTACCCGCCTGTGCAGCCAGTTGAATCATGGCACCCTCACGACCGATGGCGCAGCCGCTGATGATAGAGGCCGCAGCAGATGCGGCATGCCACATACTGCGTCCGGGGCGGAGTTGATGGCCGCCGTTGGCCAGCACGGTCATGTAATCACCGTGCTGATCGGGGTAACGCCGCTGTGCTTGCTGCAGCAAGCCCCCGGCCAGTGCCCCCCCGCCACAGGTTAGCAACAACACGCCATACCATGGCAGCACGCCAGCCTGTACCAGCACATCTCCCTTGCCTCCCCATAGCAGCATGCTGCCCTGCTCCAGCAGCAAACGAAACAGTAGCGCAGCCAGCGCGCCCGCTAAACCGGCAAGCATTGCTAGCACTGGTTTGGCCAGCCAGGGCTGGCGGAGGGGTTGGAAGGGTCGGTGTTGCATCGGCACATTCTAGCCGCAACGCTGTCAGTCCACCGGGCTGCGCGGCTACCGTGACATGCCGAAGGACGGAAAATATGCCTTCGGATGTGATGAAACATCTACTTCAGAACTATTTTCCCAGCGCTATATATATCGGTATATTACGCTTCCGGACGCCAATACCAAGGAATCATGATGCTGACCAAACTTTTAGGCCTCACCCTTACGCTGACCGTCCTGCTGCTGGGCGAGCAGGCAGCGGCCGGGGAGATCACCGTCTCCGCCGCCGCCAGCCTGACCAATGCCTTCAAGGAGATTGCCCAGGGCTTTGAAGCGAAAAACCCGGGCAGCAAGGTCAACTTCAATTTTGCCGCTTCCGGCGCACTGCTGCAGCAAATGGCCAAGGGTGCCCCGGTGGATGTGTTTGCCTCGGCCGACCAGGAAACCATGGACAGCGCGGTCAAGCAAAAGCTGGTGAATAGTGCGGACCGCAAGGACTTTGCCCGCAATGCACTGGTGGTGATTGTGCCGGCGGACAGCCAGTTGAAGCTGCAACAGCTGGCCGATTTGCAGCAAGCCGGGATCAAGCATGTGGCACTGGGCGTGCCGGCCAGCGTACCGGTGGGCCGTTACGCCAAACGCGCACTGGAAAACGCCCATCTGTGGCCTGCGGTAGCAGCCAAGGCCATCAATACCCAGAACGTGCGCCAGTCACTGGACTACGTGGCCCGTGGCGAGGTGGAAGCCGGTTTTGTCTATCAGACCGACGCCGCCATCATGCCGGACAAGGTGAAAGTGGCTTTCAGCGTGCCGCTGGATGAAACCATCAGCTACCCGGTGGCCCGTACCGCCACGGCAGCCAATGCCACCGAGGCACAACGCTTTGTCAATTATCTGCTGTCGCCGGCGGCACAAGCCGTGCTGAGCCGCTACGGTTTCCACAAGCCCTGACCATGGCTGACTGGATGACTGATCCGGCCTGGACCGCACTGGGCCTGTCGCTACGGGTGGCGGGCTGCGCCACCCTGCTCAACCTGCTGCTGGGCGTGGGCGTGGGCCTGTTGCTGGCACGCGGGCGCTTTCCCGGCCGCAATCTGCTGGACACCGTGCTGACCCTGCCCATGGTGATGCCGCCCACCGTGCTGGGCTATTACCTGCTGACCTTGCTGGGCCGGCGCGGCCCCTTGGGCGGCTGGCTGCAGGCGCAGTTTGGCATCAACCTGATCTTTACCTGGCAAGGCGCGGTGATTGCCGCCGCGCTGGTGGCTTTTCCCCTGGTATACAAACCAGCCCGCGCGGCATTTGAAGCGGTGGACGGCCAGCTGGAGCAGGCCGGCCGCGTGCTGGGCATTTCTGAAATCGGCATCTTCTTTCGCATCACCCTGCCCTTGGCCTGGCGCGGCATTCTGGCCGGCCTGCTGCTGGCCTTTGCCCGCGCGCTGGGCGAATTCGGTGCCACGCTGATGGTGGCGGGCAGCATTCCCGGCAAGACACAAACCCTGTCGGTGGCCATTTACGAAGCAGTGCAGGCCGGACAGGACGACAGCGCCAACCGGCTGGTGCTGGTGACTTCGCTGGTCTGCGTTCTGGTGCTGTTGCTGGCCGGCAAGCTGGCGCCGGGCCGGGTGGCGGAGCGCTGACATGACAACACCCCGCTTTGATCTGGCCATCCGCCACACCTTGCGCAGCGGCAGCCGCAGTTTTGCGCTGGACATCGCATTGCAAAGCAGTTGCCAGCAGCTGGTGGTTTACGGGCCGTCCGGTGCGGGCAAAAGCCTGCTGCTCAAGGCCATTGCCGGCCTGCACCGGCCGGATGCCGGCCATATCCGGCTGGATGGCCGCTGCCTGTACGACAGCACGCAAGGCATCTGCTTGAGCCCGCAACAAAGACAGCTGGGCTATCTGTTTCAGGATTACGCGCTGTTTCCGCACCTGAGCGTGCGCCAGAACATTGGTTTTGGTTTGCAACGCGGCTGGTTCAACCCGGGGCGCAAGCGTCAGCTGGCCGCGGTCGATTACTGGCTGGAGGCTTTCGGCCTGCAAGCGCTGGCCGATCAACTGCCGGCCACGCTGTCTGGCGGCCAGCGTCAGCGCACCGCGCTGGCGCGCGCGCTGGTGGCCGAGCCACGCGCCCTGCTGCTGGACGAGCCGTTTTCGGCACTGGACCCGGCCCTGCGCCAGCAATTGCGTGGTGAGCTGGCCGACCTGCTGCAACGGCTGTCCATTCCCATGCTGCTGATCACCCACGATGCTGCCGACGTGCGCGCCTTTGGCCAGCAAACCCTTTATCTGCAGGATGGCCGGCTGGTGGAGCCACCCGCCGGCCTGACGGAGATTGTCCATGAATGACTTCCAGCAGCAGCAAGCCTTCCGCCTGCTGTCTCGTGCCGTGCTCGGCGTGCTGCGCAATGCGCAGGATGGCGAACTACCGCTTTATGCCTGGACGCTGGGCCTGTCACAGCCAGCCTTGCTGGAGGTGCTGGCCGCCTGCGCGCCAGAACTGGGCCAGCTGGAAGCGCTGAGCGACGCGCAATACCAGCAACTGCTGTCCCGGCAGCCCGCATTGCACCGTGCGCTGCTGGACATGCTGCTGGCCAACCGTTCGGCAGCGGAGAACCCGCTGCATGGCAGCTGGCTGGCCCATGTGGTGGCCGTGGCCAGCCTGGGCAGCCGTCACCTGTGGCAGGACATGGGCTTGTCCGGCCGGCATGAGGTAAGCCAGCTGCTGCAGTACTACCTGTATCCGCTGTATGCGCGCAACCAGGCTGACATCAAGTGGAAGCGGTTTTTGTATGCCGAACTGGGCGAGCTTCTGGGCCAGCCAGGGCTCAAGCCGCCGGAGTGCGGGCGCTGCCACGAACACGCAGCCTGCCTGCCCGCCCTGCCGGAGCAGCAGACATGAAGCCACAGGACATCACCCTGCAAGGCGCACTGTGGCTGAGCATGGCCGGCGAGAAGTTTGGCAGCCCGCAACATCTGGCCCTACTGGCGCAAATTGATGTCTGCGGCTCCATCAGCCAGGCAGCCCGCACCACCGGTATCAGTTACAAGGCGGCCTGGGATGCCATCGACCACATGAACAATCTGGCCGGCGAACCGCTGGTGGAGCGCCTGTCCGGTGGCAAGGGCGGCGGCGGCACCCGGCTGACGGCGCGTGGCCGGCAACTGGTGGCCAATTACCAGATCATCGCGCAGGAACATCAGCAGTTTCTGCGTAATCTGCAGCGTCAGGCCGGCAGCATGGCCGACGATCTGCTGCTATTGAAAGGCATGAGCATGAAAACCAGTGCACGCAACCAGTTTCTGGGCAAGGTGGTGGCCATCCGTACCGGCGCGGTCAATGACGAAGTCGAGCTGGAAGTGGCCGACGGGCTGCGGCTGGTGGCCGTGGTCACCCATGACAGTAGCGAGAACCTGGGGCTGGCTCCGGGCACCACCGCCTTTGCCCTGATCAAGGCTTCGTCGGTCATCGTCGGCAGCGGCCAGGATGGCATGCGGCTGTCGGCACGCAACCAGCTGCACGGCACGGTCAGCCGGCTGCAGCCTGGCGCGGTGAATACCGAGGTGGTGATCGAACTGGCCCCCGGCAGCAGCATCGCTGCCATCATCACCAATGGCAGCGCCAGCCAGCTGGGGCTACAACTGGGCAGCCCGGCTTGTGCCATCTTCAAGGCGTCCAGCGTGATCCTGGGGGTGCCGGGCTAAGCCGGCTGCAGATCTGGAATCTGCCGTGAGTACATGAAAAACGCCATCCGGGCTGGATGGCGTTTTTCATGCGACGACGGGCCGGCGGTCAGACTTCCCAGTATTCCTTTTCCCGGCCTTGCGAGCCGGGATTCAGCTGCTCGTGCAGCCGGCGCAACTGCGCTGGCTCACCCCGTATGCGGAACCAGCTGCCCTCTTCCTCGGCGCGCTCTTCCAGTACCTGGCACTGGCTGAACAGCTCGCCACGCAATTGCTGGGCCGACCACGGCAGCAGCACTTCATCTTCCACCAGATCCTGCTGAAAGAAGGACACGATGCGCTCACGCAAGGCCGCCACGTCGGCCGGCCGGCGCGCACTCATCACCACGCAACCGGGATAGCGCTGTTGCAGCTCGGCGGTCCAGGCGGCTGCGGCCGCTTCGTCACCGACATGGTCGATCTTGTTGAACACGCGGATACGCGGCACTTCATCGGCACCGATTTCCTGCAATACCGTGTCGGTCACTTCCAGCTGGCGTTCAAAGCCCGGATCGCTGGCGTCGATCACATGCAGCAACAGCGCCGCATCCAGCGCCTCTTCCAGCGTGGACTTGAACGAGGCCACCAGACCGTGTGGCAGGTTCTTGATAAAACCGACGGTGTCGCTTACCAGCACCCGCGGCACGCTTTCCGGGTAAATGGCGCGTACCGTGGTATCCAGCGTGGCAAACAGCTTGTTGGCCACCAGCACCTCGCTGCCGGTCAGCGCCCGCATCAGCGTGGATTTGCCGGCATTGGTATAACCCACCAGCGACACCCCGGCCAGGCCCTGGCCCTGCCGTTCCAGCCGGCGCGCGCGCTGGGTCTTGCGTTCCAGCTCCATGGCGAGGATTTCGCGTTGCAGCTCGGCAATGCGGTCGCGCACCTTGCGCCGGTCCAGCTCGGTATGCGATTCGCCGGCACCGCGCCCGCCCATGCCGCTACGCTGGCGGCCTTGCGGCCCGGCCAGCTTGGCCGCTTCGCGCAAACGTGGCGCCATATAACCCAGCCGGGCGATTTCCACCTGCGCCTTGGCCGCACGCGAGCGGGCATTGCGGTGAAAAATCTCCAGGATGACCATGGTGCGGTCCATCACCTCGCAGCCAACCGCCAGTTCCAGATTGCGTGCCTGCGAGGGGGAAATTTCATGATCCACCAGCAAGACGTCGATCTCGATGGCGGAAGGGTCCAGCTGTGGCGGTGCCTGTTCCAGTTCGTCAGCGCGCAGGCCGCGATTGACATACATGTGGATTTCTTCCAGCTTGCCCACGCCCAGGTAGGCGGTGCGGTCGAAGCTGTTACGCTTTTGAACAAAGGTATGCACCACCTG
The DNA here is from genome assembly GCF_016429115.1 of Aquitalea sp. ASV15. Lineage (NCBI taxonomy): Bacteria > Pseudomonadati > Pseudomonadota > Betaproteobacteria > Neisseriales > Chromobacteriaceae > Aquitalea > Aquitalea sp. ASV15. The sequence continues at coordinate 108,587 of NZ_JAELTZ010000011.1, forward strand.
GAAACCCAGGGTCTTGGCCAGCTCGCTCAGTTCGGTGAGCGAGGCCTCGAATTCGACATCGCTGACATCCGGCAGCTGGACTGACGCCACAATGGCGTATCTGGGCTTCTCTTTGACTTCTGTTTGCATGTGCAGATTGCTTTACTTGGTGGCAAGCCCCGATCTTACTCGCAATTGCCCCGCCCCGCCGCAGCGATCGACAGCAGCCTTGACCCTGCCGTCCGCCGGGACGATACTGCTGCGCCTCTGGCGGCGGTGCCGCCCAACCCTCTGCCGGGCTTCATCGACACATGCCATTCACCTCCCTGGGCCTGCAGCCCGCCCTCGCCGCCTCCGCCAGCGCACAAGGCTATGCCGCTCCCACCGCCATCCAGCAAGCGGCCATTCCGGCCATTCTGCAAGGCCACGACCTGCTGGCCACCGCCCAGACCGGCTCTGGCAAAACCGCTGCCTATTGCCTGCCCATGCTGCAGCAATGGCTGGCCGGCCAGCATGGTTCTCCGCGCCAGACGCAAAGCCTGATCCTGCTGCCCACGCGTGAACTGGCGGTACAGGTGGGCGCCACCTTGCGCGCACTGGCTGCCAAGCTGCCGCAGGCCATCAAGGTGGCCGTGGTGTATGGCGGGGTGTCGATCAATCCGCAGATGATGGCCTTGCGCGGCGGGGCCGACATTGTGGTGGCCACGCCGGGACGGCTGCTGGATTTGCTGCAGCACAATGCGCTGCGCCTGTCGGGTGTCAGCACCCTGGTGCTGGATGAGGCCGACCGCCTGCTGGATCTGGGTTTTGCTGAGGAAATCAAGCAGTTGCTGGCGCTGCTGCCACCGTACCGGCAAAACCTGCTGTTCTCCGCCACCTTCCCGCCGGTCGTACGCCAGCTGGCCGAAGCCTTGCTCAAACAGCCGCAGCGCATCGACATCCCGTTCAGCCAAACCAGCGCACCCGACATCCGGCAACGCGCCATCGAGGTGGATGCCGAGCGGCGCACCATGCTGCTGCGTCATTTGCTGCAAAGTGAAAACTGGGAACGGGTACTGGTGTTTGTGGCCAGCCGCCACAGTGCCGAGCGCGTGGCCGGCAAATTGCAGCGCGCCGGCATCAAGGCCGCGGCCTTGTATGGCGAGTGCAGCCAGAGCCAGCGCGGGCAGGTACTGGCCGACCTCAAGAACGGCCAGCTGCAAGTGCTGATTGCCACCGACCTGGCCGCCCGCGGCATCGACATTGCCGGCTTGCCGGTGGTGGTGAATTACGATCTGCCGCGCTCGGCAGTCGACTACACCCACCGCATCGGTCGCACCGGCCGTGCCGGCGCCAGCGGTGTTGCCATCAGCTTTGTTTCTGCGGACAACGCTGCTCATTTCCGCCTGATCGAAAAACGTCAGCAGCAACAGCTGCCGCGCGAGCAGATTGAGGGCTTTGCACCAAGCCTGCCCCTGGACAACAGCCCCGCCGCCCGGCACGACCCCGACAGCAATGGCGGCATCAAGGGCAAGCGCATGAGCAAGAAAGACAAGCTGCGTGCCGCCGCAGCCGCAGCCAAAGAATAAACATCGCGGCCATGGGCGCCCGGCCGGCTACTCCAGCGCCTGAGCCAGTGCCAGGGCGGCGATGAACAGGCTGGACAGCAGGACGCCACCCAGCCAGTGATAGAGTCTGGCCCTCACTTGATGCGCCTCCCGCTAATGCCGGCCACCCGCCCCAGCATTTCCAGCACATTAAGACAGGCCTCGCCGCAACTGCCAGCCAGCGCACACAGCGTATAACGACGACCATCCCGCTCCACCACAGTCAGCAAATAGGCTTTCATCGCGACACCTCCAGACAGATTGTCAGACAGCTTCAGCACACCCTGACAGCTATCTTGGCCATTCCCTCCTGCGGCGGACAGCTGACACTTCCTTGTCGCAAGCTGAAAGTTCCGAGCAAAACACTGTACTTTTCGTCAGTCACTGCGCTGGTGCGGCGGCCCGCTCCCGCAGCTGGCGAGCGGGTATCAAGGGTGACCAGCAAAAGGACATGACTACCGAGTCATGCCAGGCAGGCCGGCAAGAAAAACCCCCGCCGTGGCGGGGGTTTTGTTCAGCAGCAAACCACACTGCCCGTCGTTTACAGCTTGAACTGCGACACCAGCGCACGCAGGTCGCCGCCACGGCGGGACAGATCCTGGATGATGCTGAGAATGCGCTGCACGTTTTCATCGCTTTCCAGCGCCTTGGCATTGATGCGTTCGGCACTTTGCGCCATGACGGTGGTAGCCGTGCTCTGCTCCTTGGTCGAGCTGGTGATTTCCGACATGCGCCCCGCGATATCGTGGGTGCTGGCCTTGATCTTGCCCACCTTGTCTGCCGCTTCACGCGACAGCGCCACCCCGGTGGCCACCCGCTCATTGGTCTTGCTGGTATGGCCGATGGCCACTTCGGTCTGACTCATCACGCTATTGATCATCTGCGCGATTTCCACCGTGGCCGAAGCCGTACGCTCGGCCAGCTTGCGTACTTCATCCGCCACCACGGCAAAGCCACGACCCTGTTCACCGGCCCGTGCCGCCTCGATGGCCGCATTCAGCGCCAGCAGGTTGGTCTGGTCAGCAATGTCACGGATCACCGCCACGATGCCGCGAATCTGCTCGGAGTGCGAAGACAGGTCGCCCATGGCGTTTTGCAAGGCATCCACGGTCTGCACGATGGACTGCACCTCGCTGGCCACTTTCTCCATGGCCTGGTAGGACTCTTCCGAGTTCTCGCGGGTGCTGGCCACCAGCACTTCGGTCTCACCGGCATTGTCGGCAATATGATTGATGCTGACCGTAATCTGCTCGATGGTGGCCGCCGTGGCCGACAGCTCGTTGGACTGCACACGCGAATCGGAGGCAATGCTCTCGGCCGCCTGATGCAGGGCTGCCGTGTCGCGTGCCAGGGCTTCGGCGTCGTTGCGAACCGACACGAACATGCCGTGCAGCTTGTGCACGAAGGCGTTGAAAGCCTCGGCAATCTGGCCCACTTCATCCTGCGAGTGCACCGGCAGATGCAGGGTGAGGTCGCCATCGCCGCTGGCAACATTGCGCATGGCATCGCGCAGCTCGGTCAGGCCGGACAACATGCGGGACACGCCGACAGTGGCCAGCAGTGCCACCACCACCACACCGGCCAGCAACAGGCCGATCATCAGCTCGATCAGATGGGTGACCGATACCGTGGCTGCAGCCACCGGCACCACCACACCCAGCAGCCAGCCGGTCTTGCCCACCGGGTAGAGCGCAGTCATGCTGGCTTCGCCGTTGATGTTCACCGTTTGCAGGGTACCGTCCTTGCTGATGCCGTTCATATCAAAACCGGGCATCACTTCGCCGATTTTTTTCATGCCGGAATCCTTGACCGGATGGGCAATCACCGAACCGTCTGCGGTAATCAGGAAGGCAAAGCCGTCACCCGGCAGCTTGGACGACACCACTTCCTCGGCCACGCGCTGCAGCGATACATCGCCACCGGCCACCGCCACCAGCTGGCCGTTATTACGCAGCGCCTTGGCAAAGGTGATGATGGGCTTCTTGGTTGCAGCATCGATGTACGGTGCCGTGGCAATGGCATCCTGCGAGTTGCTGGCTGCCAGATACCACGGACGGCCGGTCGGGTCGTAGCCCGGCGGTACCGGAGTGGACCCGGTGAACTGGGTCATTTTCTTGCTGGGCTCACCCACATACATGTCATCCAGCTTGCCGGCCACTTGCGACTGGTCGAGGATGGGCTTCATGTCCCCTTCAGTGAAGTGCAGCAGTGCCGAGCTGACAATGTTCTGGCGGGTGGATACCCATTCGGTGATAAAGCTGACTTTATTGTTGGCGGTCTGACTGATTTGATCGCTGATGGAAGACAGCAAGGCCTCCTTCATCTTCCAGTAAGCCACGCCGCAAAACAGCAGCGAGATGGCCACCAGCATCATCAATACAAACACCAGCATTCTGGAACGTAGAGTACGCATGGAGGATCCTATTTTTATAATTGCTTAAAACCGCACACTGCCGCCTGTTGCGCTTTTGCAGACATTAAACAATCAACAGGCAGGCCGCCATATTCCGACCTTCACCCAAGCTCGTCAATACCATTACAAATTCATTGGGCATTTTAAAATAAAACCTCAAGAATACTGTCATCAACGGGCATTAACTGGCAGGCAAGCCGCCAAACTCATCCCAGGGATTGCAAAACTGCCAGTCGTTGACAAGTTTGCCTTACAGCTCTTTATTTATTGGACAGATTTCCGGCACAGTCCAGTCATTGGCAAACTTATTCTGAAGGCATAAAAAAAGGACGCCGCAGCGTCCCTGGATAATCCATCCCGCAGTTGCGGGAAATCGGGCAGTGTCAGTTGGCCACTGCGTCCTTCAATGCCTTGATCGGGGTAAAGACCACCTTGCGCTTGGCCGGAATCAGCACGGTCTCGCCGGTCTTGGGGTTGCGGCCATTACGCGCCGCAGTATCTTTCACCTTGAACTTGCCGGTGCTGGCCAGGGTCAGTTCGCCGCCATTCACCAGTTCTTCGCGGATGGTCTGTTCCAGCGCGTCCATGAAACGCAGTACATCGACTTTGCTGCTGCCGGTTTTTTCGGAAAGGATGGCAATGAGTTGTTGTTTGGTCATGCATGGCTCCTGCGCCGGGAATGTTGGCTGGTGACTACAAAACCTGAGGGTAACCAGCCAGAGCCTGCCGTATCAAGGAAAATTTGCAACAACACGCCAAATACCCAGGACGGCCGCCTTGTCTGTCCGGCTGGCCATCTGCTATATTTGATTTTGTACAATTTCAAAATACCGCCATGACCACCATGCTCCCCCACCCGGCCACCCATCATGCCCTGCCCTCGTCAGTGTCATCTGCCGCTGCCTGCAGCGAGCTGTTTTGCCTGCCCATGCCAGACCAGGCACTGGCGGGTGCCGGCATCGCGGCGGGCTGTTTGCTGGCGGTGGATGGCCAGGGCAGCCCGGTGCAGGGTTGCCTGGTGGTGGCCGCTGTCGATGGCGAGCTGCTGGTGCGGCGACTGCAGCGCAGTGGCAGCCGGCTGCAGTTGCTGGCGGCCCACCCGGACTACCCGCTGATCGAACCCAGCTATGAGCAGGACTTCGCCATCTGGGGCGTGGTGGCCGAAGCCGGCATGCCGGCGGCACGACAAGCCTGAGCGCCAGCGCAGTAGCGGGCGCCGGTGCCAGGCCAGCCAGCTAACCCAGCTGGCGGCGCGGTTACCGCAGCATCATCACCGTGCAGCCGGCCCGACATTACGGTTTCTTATGTTGTGCCTTGTCCAGCACCGCCGGCAGATAGCCTTCTACCTGGCGCAGCATGTCCTGGTATGCGGCCAGCGGCTTGCCCCAGGCATCGGCCACATCATCCATATTGCCGCTGGCGTATTCGGACAGGGTGAAGGTC
>NZ_JAELTZ010000120.1:0-1052 GCF_016429115.1 Aquitalea sp. ASV15
AGCCAGACCAGCGAGGGCGACCAGCGGCTGGGGCGGCGGCGTTCGGCCACGGCCAGCGGCACGCTTGGCGGGTGGGCAGGCAGATCTTCAGCCGCGGTCTGCGGCGGGTGTTGGTCACTCATCATCATCCTCGAAAACATCCCAGATCAGTCTGGGATCAAAATGCATGGCCGACAGCATGGTCAGCACCACCACTGCTCCAAAGGCAATGGCCGCCGGCCCGGCCTTGATGGTGGCCAGCGACTGCAGCTGCACCAGCGCCACCAGCAGGCCCACCACATAAATGTCCAGCATCGACCACGGCCCCACCACCTCCAGCAAGCGGTACAGCCGGGTACGCTGGCGCGGCGCCCAGCGCGAACGCCAGTGCACGGTGAGCAGGAGCAGCAGCATGGACAATATCTTCAGCAAGGGCACCAGCACGCTGGCGATGAACACCACCAGCGCCAGCGGCCAGGAACCGCCCTGCCACAGATACACCACCCCGCTCATGATGGTGTCGCGCTGGGTGCCGGACAGCATCTCGGTCAGCATGATGGGCAGCAGATTGGCCGGGATATAACAGATCACCGCGGCAATCAGGAAGGCCCAGGCATATTGCAGGCTGTGCGGCTTGCGCCGGTGCAGCGGGGCGCCACAGCGCGGACAATGCCAGGCGGCCTCTGCGGCAGCGCCGGGCAGGCGGCACAACAGGCTGCAGCCATGACAGCGCCACAGGCCGTGCCGGGCGGCGGTCTTCAACGGGAAGGGCGACATGCCTGATAGCGCTCCCAGAGCTGGCCGGCATCAAAGCGGCTGGCGCTGCCGGCCAGCAGCAGGATCAGGGCAAAAAACGACCACAGGCCGATGCCGGGATGCACTGCCGCCATATGGGCCAGCTTGACCAGCGCCACCAGCACGCCCAGCAGAAAGACCTCGACCATGCCCCAGGGATGCAGGCTGCGCACCAGGCGCATCACCATGGCAAAGCCGGGTGGCGCATGGCCCAGCGACAGCGGCAGCAACAGATAGAGCAGGCAGAGCAGCTCCAGGCCGGGCAACAGCACGCCGGT
>NZ_JAELTZ010000121.1:0-992 GCF_016429115.1 Aquitalea sp. ASV15
CATCAGCCACCCCCTTCTTGCCCGGCCCATTCCGTCGGCTGTGCCTGCACCGCGGCTGGCGGCGCACAGGCGGCAGCGCTCTTTTGCAAGGCGTTCAGGTAGCGTTTGTTGGTGAGGTCATCGTACAAAATGGTCCGCAGCCGGAAGTAGCTGGCGTCGATTTCGCGGTTGCCGGTGGCCGCCATCATGAACCAGGCGCGCGAATCGTGTATGTGCTCGTCAAACAAGGCCAGCAGATCGCGGTTGGCCGCTGCCGCCAGCCCCTGGCCATTACCCACGTCGCGCCAGCGCTGTTCGCCTTCGCGCAGCAGATAAACCCCTTCGTATTCGTGGTCGGGGTTGATCGGGCGGGAGAACAGCGTAGCCAGCCACAGGCCGATCAGGGTCCAGGTTAAATGCCAGGGGCGTTTCCAGTCCGGGTCGCTATCAATCAGGCTGGCCTGGCCCGGCTCGGCCAGCGGGCTGGGCAGGCGCTTGCCCTTTTCATTGAACAAGTGGTCCACCCGCCGCCAGTGCAGATAGTCTTCGCGAAACTCCAGCGCCGCTTCGCGCAGCTGCGAGTGGTCCATGCTGGGGTCGAAGTCCTTGGCGGGGGATGGTACGGTCAGTCCCGGCACTACCTGGCCGCTGCGCGGGTCCACCACGCCGGGCGGGGCCGGGTTGGCCGCCACCTTGTCCTGTGCTTTTTGCACATCGCGCATGGTGCTGCCGGGGCGGTTGATGACCGTGGCCAGTTCGTCTTGTGCCTGCTCATGCGCCTGTGCTTGCTGCCAGGCGGTTTTGGCCCAGTCGTTATGCATGGCGTCATCCGGCGGAATGCGTTTAAACGCGGCGGTCTGTTCCTGATGTACCCCGCCGCTGCCACCCAGGCCACCGGCAAAGCGTTCGATGCGCCAGGCGGTGAGCAGCGCGGTTTGCTTGACCACGATTTTCTCCACCGTGTCCTCGGCGCAGTCGCGCAGTTGCGCCCAGGCGTTGAAGCGGGTGATGAG
>NZ_JAELTZ010000122.1:0-970 GCF_016429115.1 Aquitalea sp. ASV15
TGATGATGAGTGACCAACACCCGCCGCAGACCGCGGCTGAAGATCTGCCTGCCCACCCGCCAAGCGTGCCGCTGGCCGTGGCCGAACGCCGCCGCCCCAGCCGCTGGTCGCCCTCGCTGGTCTGGCTGATTCCGCTGGTGGCGGCCCTGATTGGCGGCTATCTGGCGGTGCAGGCCATCTTGTCGCGCGGCCCCACCATCACCATCACCTTCCGCAGTGGCGAAGGGCTGGAGGCCGGCAAGACCCGCATCAAGTACAAGGATGTGGACATCGGCGAAGTCACCGCGGTGCGCATCAGCCCGGACAGCAAGAATATCGAGGCCACCGCCCAGCTGAGCAAGGAGGCCGAGCGCTTTCTGGCGCGTGACAGCCGTTTCTGGATCGTGCGGCCACGCATTGCCGGGGGCAGCGTCTCCGGCCTGGGCACGCTGCTGTCCGGAGCCTATGTCGGCATGGATGCCGGCAAGAGCAGCGAGATGAGCCAGCACTTCACCGGGCTGGAGGTGCCACCCATCCTCACCGGCGACCTGCCCGGCCGCCAGTTCGTGCTCAAGGCCACGGAGCTGGGTTCGCTGGACATCGGCGCCCCCGTGTATTTTCGGCGGGTGCCGGTGGGCCAGGTGGTGGCCTACCAGCTGGGCCAGCAGGGCCGCCATGTCGACATCACCGTCTTCATCAACGCCCCCTATGACCGCTTTGTCACCGAAGACAGCCGCTTCTGGCACGCCAGCGGGGTGGACCTGTCGGTCTCGGCCAATGGCCTGAAAGTCCATACCCAGTCGCTCAGCGCCATCATGCTGGGCGGCGTGGCCTTCGAAACCCCGCTCACCGTGCAGGAAGGCCGGCCGGCCGCGGCCAGCAGCACCTTCCTCCTGGCCAATAGCCGCGATCAGGCCATGCAGTCGCCCGACCACGAAGTGCTGCCGCTGCAGCTGAAATTCCAGCAATCGGTACGCGGCCTCACCGTGGG
>NZ_JAELTZ010000123.1:0-902 GCF_016429115.1 Aquitalea sp. ASV15
CCTTCACGGATGGCGAAACGCAGACCTTCTTCCATAGCGATCGGAGCGATCAGTTCTACGGTGATTTCCACGTTGTCACCCGGCATTACCATTTCCACGCCTTCGGACAGGCTTACTGCACCAGTCACGTCGGTAGTACGGAAGTAGAACTGCGGACGGTAGTTAGCGAAGAACGGGGTGTGACGGCCGCCTTCGTCCTTGCTCAGCACGTATACCGATGCGCCGAACTTGGTGTGCGGGGTGATGGTGCCCGGCTTGGCCAGTACCTGACCACGCTCTACGTCTTCACGCTTGGTACCACGCAGCAGTACGCCTACGTTGTCACCAGCCTGACCTTGGTCCAGCAGCTTGCGGAACATTTCCACGCCGGTGCAGGTGGTCTTCGCGGTAGCCTTCAGGCCCACGATTTCCAGTTCTTCACCAACTTTAACGATGCCGCGCTCTACACGACCGGTAACTACAGTACCACGACCGGAGATGGAGAATACGTCTTCGATCGGCAGCAGGAACGGCTTGTCAACAGCACGTTCCGGAGTCGGGATGTAGGAGTCCAGAGCAGCAGCCAGACGGAAGATGGACGGTTCCCCCATTTCGGATTGATCGCCTTCCAGTGCCAGACGGGCGGAACCGATGACTACCGGAGTGTCGTCGCCCGGGAAGTCGTAGGAAGACAGCAGATCGCGCACTTCCATTTCAACCAGTTCCAGCAGCTCAGCGTCGTCAACCAGATCAGCCTTGTTCAGGTAAACGATGATGTACGGTACGCCAACCTGACGGGACAGCAGGATGTGTTCGCGGGTTTGCGGCATCGGGCCGTCAGCAGCGGAACATACCAGGATAGCGCCGTCCATCTGGGCTGCACCGGTAATCATGTTCTTAACGTAGTCGGCGTGACCCGGGCA
>NZ_JAELTZ010000124.1:0-885 GCF_016429115.1 Aquitalea sp. ASV15
TGGCAGCTGGACCGTTCCGGCCAGCAGCCTGAGCGGCCTGGTGGATGGTGCGGTAACGGTGAAAGCCAGCGTCAGCGATGTGGCCGGCAATACCGCCAGCGCCAGCAATATCGACAGCAAGGATACGCTTGCCACCATTGCCATCAGCAGTGATGGCAGTGGCAGTGATCATGTTTACAACAAGAGCGAAAGCGGCGCCGCCGTGGTCAGCGGCACCACCACGGGCGTGGAAGCCGGCCAGACTGTCACCGTCACCTTCACCGACAGCGCCAACCACGTGGTCACCACCACGGCGACCGTGGCAGCCAATGGCAGCTGGACCGTTCCGGCCAGCAGCCTGAGCGGCCTGGTGGATGGCCCGGTAACGGTGAAAGCCAGCGTCAGCGATGTGGCTGGCAATACCGCCAGCGCCAGCAATAGCGACAGCAAGGATACGGTGGCCACCATTGCCATCAGCAGTGATGGCAGTGGCAGCGATCATGTCTATAACAGCAGCGAAAGCGGCGCCGCCGTGGTCAGCGGTACCACCACGGGTGTCGAAGCCGGCCAGACTGTCACCGTCACCTTTACCGACAGCGCCAACCACGTGGTCACCACCACGGCGACCGTGGCAGCCAACGGCAGCTGGACCGTTCCGGCCAGCAGCCTGAGCGGCCTGCTGGATGGCCCGGTAACGGTGAAAGCCAGCGTCAGCGATGTGGCCGGCAACCCGGCCAGCGCCAGCGTCAGCGACAGCAAGGACACCACCGCCACCATCACCATCAGCAGTGATGGCAGTGGCAGCGATCATGTCTATAACAGCAGCGAAAGCGGCGCCGCCGTGGTCAGCGGTACCACCACGGGTGTGGAAGCCGGCCAGACTGTCACCGTCACCTTCACCGACAG
>NZ_JAELTZ010000125.1:0-666 GCF_016429115.1 Aquitalea sp. ASV15
TGCTGCAAGGTGCCACCTACCTGATGCTGCGCACTGAAGAGAAAATGGCGGAACGTGCCCGCACTGCGGCCATGCTGTTTGGCGTGCTGACTATCGTGCTGTTTGTGCTGGGCGGCCTGTGGGTCGGTCATCTGGATGGTTACGTGATTACCGCTGGTGGTGAAGCCGCCGCGCAGTCCAACCCGCTGGCCAAAACCGTGGTGCGTGCCGCCGGCGCCTGGCTGGGCAACTACCAGCGCTATCCGCTGACCATGGTGCTGCCGCTGCTGGGTATTGTCAGTGCTGCGGCTGCCGTGTCGCTGGCCGCGGTGCGCAAGGCTGGGCTGGCCTTTATCGCCTCCAGCCTGGTGCAGGCCGGGGTGATTGGTACGGCTGGTGCCAGCCTGTTTCCCTTCCTGCTGCCGTCCAGCTCGGACCCGCGTTCCAGCCTGACGGCCTGGGATGCCACCTCCAGCCAGATGACGCTGGACACCATGTTCTGGGCCGCGCTGATCTTTACCCCCATCGTGCTGAGCTACACCGCCTGGTGCTACCGCGTGATGCGCGGCAAGGTAACCGAGCAGCACATCCGTGCCAACAGCAAGAGTGTTTACTGAAGCGAAAGGACAAAATCATGTGGTATTTCGCCTGGATGTTGGGGCTGCCCTTGGCCGTGGCCATGGGGGT
>NZ_JAELTZ010000126.1:0-486 GCF_016429115.1 Aquitalea sp. ASV15
CGGAAGCGTCTACCTTCTTGGCAGCGTGCTTCTTGGCGTGCTTTTTGTGAGCTTTCTTGGCCGGAGCGGAAGCGTCAGCAGCCTGGGCTTTCTGAGCGGAAGCGTCTTTCTTGGCTACTTTCTTGGCCTTGGCTTTCTTGGCCGGGGCGGAAGCGTCAGCAGCCTGGGCTTTTTGAGCGGAAGCGTCTGCTTTCTTGGCAGCGTGCTTCTTGGCGTGCTTTTTGTGAGCCTTCTTGGCCGGAGCGGAAGCGTCAGCAGCCTGAGCCTTTTGAGCGGAAGCGTCTACCTTCTTGGCAGCGTGCTTCTTGGCGTGCTTTTTGTGAGCTTTCTTGGCCGGAGCGGAAGCGTCAGCAGCCTGGGCTTTCTGAGCGGAAGCGTCTTTCTTGGCTACTTTCTTGGCTTTCTTGGCCGGAGCGGAAGCTTCAGCAGCCTGAGCTTTCTGAGCAGAAGCGTCTTTCTTGGCTACTTTCTTGGCTTTCTTGGCCG
>NZ_JAELTZ010000127.1:0-479 GCF_016429115.1 Aquitalea sp. ASV15
AGCGTATACTGAAATAAATATTGCGGTGGCACTTGTTCTCGCAGGCCCTGGCGCATGGTGTCGCCGCCGAGGTAGAGCACCAAAAAGGTGACCATGGCCGCCAATAGGCCCTTCCAAAACTCTGCAGCAATATAACGATCAAGAATGCTCACAGATTTAACTTATCATAAGCATGCCCTGCTGTTACACTCGCAATTCAGAAATTGCATAGGGAAAATGAAATGGGACTTTTTGAGAAAATAAAACTTTGGCTCGCTGATACAGGCAAACAGTTAGCAATCGCGATCTTCATCGTGATGCTTTTGCGTTCTTCCATTGTGGAACCCTATAAGATTCCTTCTGGCTCGATGATTCCCACCTTGTTCATCGGTGATCATATTTTCGTGAATAAATTTGCCTATGGTTTCAAGGTACCGTTTACGGAGATTTTTTTAGATAAACCAATTTATGTTACTCACGAAAGTGTGCCCGCTCGTGGT
>NZ_JAELTZ010000128.1:0-477 GCF_016429115.1 Aquitalea sp. ASV15
GCAAGCGCCTGTGCGAAAGCCTGCACCTGGTGCTGACCGACGTGGAAATGCCGGAAATGGACGGCTATATGCTGACCAAGCTGATCAAGAGCGACCCGCGCTTTGCCGGCATCCCGGTACTGATGCACTCCTCGCTGTCCGGCACCTCCAACCAGAAGCTGGGCCAGTCTGTCGGCGTCGACGAATATGTTTCCAAGTTCGAAGCCCAGAAGCTGTCGATGAAACTGCGCGAAATGCTCAACCTGGCCAAGAACTAAACCAAACCGGACAGTCATTCGGAAGAGGGAAAAAATATGTCAGCAACAGATGCATCCTTGCTTGCCAGTGTCGATGCCCGTACCAAACTGGCCGGCTCCAACAAGATGGAAATCCTGCTGTTTTCGCTGGGTACCCGCGAAACCTTCGGCATCAATGTATTCAAGGTGCGCGAGGTATCGCAGACGCCGGCCATCACCAAAACCCCCAACATGCCCTTTG
>NZ_JAELTZ010000129.1:0-462 GCF_016429115.1 Aquitalea sp. ASV15
TGGACATCGGCGAAGTCACCGCGGTGCGCATCAGCCCGGACAGCAAGAATATCGAGGCCACCGCCCAGCTGAGCAAGGAGGCCGAGCGCTTTCTGGCGCGTGACAGCCGTTTCTGGATCGTGCGGCCGCGCATTGCCGGGGGCAGCGTCTCCGGCCTGGGCACGCTGCTGTCCGGTGCCTATGTCGGCATGGATGCCGGCAAGAGCAGCGAGATGAGCCAGCACTTCACCGGGCTGGAAGTGCCACCCATCCTCACCGGCGACCTGCCCGGCCGCCAGTTCGTGCTCAAGGCCACGGAGCTGGGTTCGCTGGACATCGGCGCCCCCGTGTATTTCCGGCGGGTGCCGGTGGGCCAGGTGGTGGCCTACCAGCTGGGCCAGCAGGGCCGCCATGTCGACATCACCGTCTTCATCAACGCCCCCTATGACCGCTTTGTCACCGAAGACAGCCGCTTCTGGCACG